>CBDUIO010000019.1:0-17271 GCA_965367355.1 uncultured Flavobacteriaceae bacterium | reverse complement strand
TTTTGTTTAAGGAAGCTATTAATTATCATTAAAAATTAAACTATTTAACTAAACTACTTTTTTTTACTCAAATAAACTCTAACTAAGATATTCTTTTATTATGAAGAATTCTATGAGAACTTTTTTGTAAAATAAGAAGTTTAAAACTGTAAATTAATGAGGAAACAGTTTTTTACTTTTCTTACTTTATTTTCTTTTCTTTTTGTGAGTGCACAAAATAAAGAGCTGGATAGCCTTACCCTTCAATTGGCGTTTCAAAAGCCAGATACGGCAAAAGTGAATACATCTGTTAGACTTATTGAAATACTTTACAATCAAAAAGATTACAAAAAGGCAATTATGTTCATTGATGAAAGTGAGCGTCTTGCCCAAAGTATTAAATACGACAAAGGTATTGCTCAAGTCATCTATTACAAAGCATTGATTTTTGCCAATAAGGATGATTATTACAATGCCATAGATAACTTTAACAGATCAAAGCAAATTTTTTCCAGAATAAAAGACACACTTGGTTTGGCAATGGTGAATGATGGCATTGGAATGATTGAAATTAACAGGGGAAATTTTAAAAAAGGAATTGAAGCATCATTAACAGCCATCAAAGTATTTGAAGAAAACTATCTCTTTAAAAATTTAAGTACAGCTTACAATAATTTAGCAACAGCATATTTTGAATCTGATAAAATTGATGAATCACTGGAATATAACTTTAAAGCTTTAGAGGTTAGAGAGCGGTTAAAGGATACTATAAATTTATCGACAACCTACAGAAATATCGCTACTTTATATTCATTAAAAAAAGATCATGAAAAGGCCATAACCTATTATAACAAAGTTCTTTTGTTATTGGATTCGGCAGAAAATAATTTAGACTTAAGAGGAGAAATCCTTCCAAAAATAGGTCAGGAATACCTGAATTTAAAGAATTATTTAAAGGCAGCAGAGTTTCTAGTTGCCGGTGCAAGATTAAACAGAAGGATAGATAACAAAGAAGGGTTATTACAAGCTTTAAGTGGCTTGGCACAACTAAATCTGGTAAAAAAGAGATTTGATCTTGTTGAAGCCCAGTTAACTGAAGCTACGTTAATTGCCAAAGATTTAAACAATGAAAGTGAATTGCTTCGCAATTATGAATTGAATATGAAGCTAGATTCTGCTAAGGGCAATTTTCAAAGTGCATTTATGTGGCAACGTGAGTATCAAAAACTTAAGGATAAAGTTTTTAAACGAGAATATATTAGTGCCGGATTGACTGAAACGGATTATAAAACCGATGAGAGTAATGAAAAACTTTTAGAGGAACAAAGAATAAAAGACGAAGCCAATTTAGCACGAATTAAAAAACTCAAGTTAATTTCTTACATCCTTGTTGGTGCTTTTGTCATAGCATCAACTTTTTTACTTTTAATTTATCTTAAACGCAGAAGCCGTATAAATTACACCAGAGAACTGGAAGAAAAAAATAAGCAAATTCAGCTTCAAAATGAAGCAATTATTGCTCAATCGAAGAATCTTGAAGAAATAAATGTTGTAAAAGATAAATTGTTTTCTATTGTGTCTCATGATCTAAAAGATTCTATCTCATCCATAAAAGCTTTTATTGATTTACTTAAAGAAGGAAGCTTGAGTAATGAGGAATTCAATGACTTAATTCCGGAATTAAGTGAAAATGCAGATAACGCGTCTTTACTTCTATATAACTTATTGAACTGGTCAAAATCTCAAATGGAATCATTGGAACCAAAACCAGAATATTTCAATATTCAGGAAGTCTTCAAAGATAAAATTAAACTCGTTGACCAAAAGGTAGAAAAAAAGAAAATAGTATTGAATGATGAAACCATACCGGACACTGTCTATGCTGATAGAAGCATGGTTGAAATTATTGTTCAAAACTTGCTTACAAACGCCGTTAAATTTTGTAATGAAGGCGATATTATAACCTTGTCAAATCAGGTGATTAATGGCAGGTGTCAGTTTTATATTAAAGACACTGGTGTAGGTATTTCTAAAGAAAACCAGGACAAACTATTTAAGGACAGTACATTTACAACCATTGGAACCACCAATGAAAAAGGAACTGGATTAGGATTGAATATTTGTAAAGATCTCGTAGAGCTTAATCACGGTAGAATCTGGTTAGAAAGTTCCTTGAATAAAGGAAGTAAATTCTATGTAGAACTTCCACGCGGAAGAGCTGATTAACGACAACTAAAATCATTAAGGATAACAATATTCTGATCTTTTAAAAAATTAACCTTTAGGTAAAAAAACCTCTGCCATCATACATCTTGCACTCCCACCACCACAAGTTTCAATGGTATCTAAACTGCTGGTTATTATCTTGCAATATTTTTCAAGTTTATTAATTTGCTCCATGTTTAATGAATCATAAGCAGATTGACTCATTGCAATTAGCCTCTCATCATTCTTGTTTTTTAATTCAAGCATGTTACCTGCAAAATTAGCTATCTGGTCTTCAGTAATGGTTATAATTTCTTTACCATCGTTTTTTAAATAATCAACAACATTTTTTCTTTCTTTTTTATCATCAATACTATCCAAACAAATTACTGCAAAATCATTTCCTACGCACATCATTACGTTGGTATGGTAAATAGGTAATCTCTCTTTTTCAACAGTTTGATAAGCCGTAAATATAACCGGCATGTATTCAAAATCTTCGCAGAACTCAATTAACAGATCTTCATCAGCTCTGGGTGAAAGTGCACAATAAGCCTTTTTATTTACCCTGTCTAAAATTAAACTTCCTGTTCCTTCTAAAAACACGCCTTCATGTTCTGCACTCGTGTAGTCAATTATATTTTTTATACAGAATCCTTCTTCTTCCAATTTAATAAAGACTTCATCTCTGCGTTCCTTCCTTCTATTCTCCGCAAACATTGGATAAACAACAACATCTCCATTGCTATGAAAACTAACCCAGTTATTTGGAAAAATTGAATCTGGAGTATCAAGTAATTTATCATCTTGTATAACAACAACATCTACACCTGCCTCCCTTAATTTTTGAACAAAATTATCGAACTCTATTTGTGCTTTTGAATTTATTTCGGTGTTTTTTAAATCCAAATCCTCCTGAAAATAGTTATTGACCGCTGTTTGTTCATTCATCCTGAAGTTTACCGGACGAATCATCAATATGGTGTTAGTAGTTTGCTCCATTACTCAATCTCTAATTAAAGGCATAGTAGAACATCTTAACAAACCTCCCTGTTTTCCAATTTCTGCATAAGGTACCTTTTCAACAGTTATGCCCTGTTCCTCAAACCACTGGTTTAATCTGGTGAAGTTTATCTCAGATATCACAACATTTGGTGCAATTGAAAATATATTGCTCTTCATATTATACATTTCATCTTTGGTAATTTCGAATACGTTTTTCTTACCGAAAAAATTTACCAACCATTTATATTCTTCTTCTATTAAAAACCCGTTTTTATGCAAAATGGCTTTCCCTGAACCAACTGGCTGAAAGCAGCAGTCTAAATGTAAAGCATTATTTCTTGGATCTGTATTTGACTTTCGCAATTCAAATGATTTCACTTTTTTATTAGGAAAGTGCTCTTTTAAAGTATTCACAGCTAAGTTATTTGTTCTTGCCGTTATAAAGTCTCTATAATCATCTCCGGAGTACGTTCCTACGAATATATGATCATTATGTGGGATCACGTCACCACCCTCTATATGGGCCTCCTTAGGCATTCTGATGATCTTATCAGGGTCGATCTGATCTATTACATATCTTATAGCTTCAATTTCTCTTTGTCGTTCCGGCAATATATTACAGTCAATTATGAAATCTTCAATCACAAGAGCTATATCACGAGCAAATATTTGGTTGCAGTTCTCAATGACTTCAGGTCTAAATACTTTAACTCCATACTTTTTAAATACTTCGTTTACCGCATCCATTTCCCTGATCATGTCCTCCTCTTTTGGATAGGTACCTGCTATTACATGTTCTCGACTTTTAGGATCGTAACATTCTTCTGCAGTTGGAATTGGTCCGCTACTTTTTGCGGTTCCTAAAACAACAGCTCGAAGTCTTGAAGTTTCATTCTTTATATTGAGTTTAAGCATAGTGTAAAGTAAGAAAAAGCCTCATATGTCTATGAAGCTTTCTGCTTTTTTTATAACAATTTAATTATCTGTTATTTAAGGATTTAAACTTCCTTAAATTTTCACCAATATATAATTGTCTTGGTCTGCCAATAGGTTCCTTCCGCAAACGCATTTCTCTCCATTGTGCAATCCAACCCGGAAGTCTGCCCAAAGCGAACATAACTGTAAACATATCAACCGGAATTCCCATGGCTCTGTAAATAATTCCCGAATAGAAATCGACATTAGGATATAACTTTCTTTTAACGAAATAGTTGTCTTTTAATGCTTCTTGCTCAAGACCTTTTGCTATATCTAATATTGGATCTTCTATTCCAAGATCATCAAGGACCTCATCTGCAGATTTTTTAATGATCTTGGCTCTAGGATCGAAATTTTTATAAACCCTATGTCCGAATCCCATTAATCTGAACGGATCTTTTTTATCTTTTGCTTTAGCCATGTATTTTTTGGTATCTCCATCATCAGCTTTAATAGCCTCCAACATTTCAAGAACAGCCTGATTTGCCCCTCCATGAAGTGGTCCCCAAAGTGCAGAAATTCCTGAAGACAATGAAGCAAATAACCCGGCATGAGACGAGCCTACCATTCTAACTGTTGATGTTGAACAATTCTGTTCGTGATCTGCATGAAGTATTAATAACTTATCAAGCGCATCAACTATAATTTTATTTTGAATATAATCTTCATTGGGTTTTTTGAACATCATTTTTAAAACGTTCTCAACATAACCCAAATTTTTATCACCATAATCTAATGGCAAACCTTGTTTTTTACGCATTGTCCAGGCTACTAATACAGGGAATTTACCTAATATTCTGACTATAGAAGTATACATATCCTCCTCTGAATCAACATTTACAGAACTTGGATTAAATGCAGTCAGGGCACTGGTTAGTGATGACAAAACACCCATTGGATGAGCTGTCTTAGGAAAAGCATCTAAAATCTTTTTTATATCGTCATCAACTATTGATTGATCTTTGATGTCTTTATTGAACTTTTCCAGTTGTTCCTTGGTTGGTAATTCGCCGAATATCAATAAAAAAGCCACTTCTAAGAAATCTGCTTTCTCTGCCAATTCTTCAATAGAATACCCTCGATACCTTAATATTCCTTTTTCTCCATCTAAAAAAGTGATTGCACTTTCGCAAGAACCAGTATTCTTAAAACCTGGATCTAAAGTAATAACGCCTCCCGTATCACTCCTGAATGATTTAAAATCTATGGCAACTTCATTTTCTGTTCCTACAAGAAGTGGATACTCTAACTTTTTACCTTTAATTTCTACTGTAGCTTTGTCTGACATAAGTTTTCAATTTGTTTTTTCGCGAAACGCTAATGTACCAAATTTAGAATTATTTAACTAAATCCTAGTTTAGATTTATTAGATAATTAACAAACAAAAAGCGATTACAATATGCAATCGCTTTTAAAAATATTTTAATGAATACTTTTAATTAGATGAGACCATCTGTTTTTTTTCCTTGACCATCTTTTCAATCATTTTTGTTGTTATAGATTTCGGCCTTTCTAATGGGTATCCAAGTGCTCGGTCCCAAATAATATTGGACAAAACTCCAAATGCTCTTCCTATTGCGAAAAGAACCGTGTAAAAGTCGTATTGAGTTACACCATAATGCCATTGTAAAACACCAGATTGGGCATCTACATTTGGCCAAGGATTTTTAGCTTTACCTTGTTTTCTTAAAATATCGGGAACTACTTTATATAATGCATCAACATATTTAAATAATTCATCATCCTTCATATGCTTTAAACAGAACTCTCTTTGAACAGAATATCTAGGGTCTGTTTTACGCAATACTGCGTGGCCATATCCAGGAATTACCTGACCACTATTAAGTGTATCCCATACATATGTTTTCAAGTCTTCTTCCGACGGAATTTCACCTTTCATTTGATCTCGCAATCCTTGTAACCACCTAAGAACTTCCTGATTTGCAAGACCATGTAAAGGACCTGCTAACCCATTGATCATTGCCGATGTTGCATAATATACATCTGACAGCGAACTTGCTACCAAGTGTCCTGTATGAGCGCTTACATTTCCACTTTCATGATCTGCATGAATTATAAAATACATTCTTGAAACATCATCATAAGGTTTACCCTTGCCCATCATATAGGCAAAATTAGCACCTAGGTCCAAATTAGGATCCGGATAACGATGCCCTTTTTCAGGGTGATATAATTTATTATAAATATAAGCTCCAATTAATGGCATTTTGGCAAGCAAATTAGTCGCATCTTCATACGTTGGATCCCAGTAATCCATTTTATTTAATCCCTTTTTATACATTAGATTAAAATGAGATTCTCTTTCCAAACTCATCACAGCCGCCGATAGAATTGCCATAGGATGGCTTTCACTTGGAAAAGAATCAATGACATCCCAAACATAACTGGGAACAATTCTCCTGTTGCGGAAGTTGGTCATTAATTCTTCAACCTCTTTTTTTGTTGGTATTTCCCCAGTTAATAGTAAATGATATAATCCTTCTACATAAGGCATTTCTGCATCATCAGGCTTTGGTAATTTTTCAAGAACTTCAGGCAAGGTAAATCCTCTATATCGAATGCCTTCTTTAGGATCCAAATAAGAAATATCTGTTACCAGACTTTTAATACCTCTCATCCCACCAATTATTTGAGATACTGTTACTTGATCAATTACCTTATCTCCGTGTTCTTTTAACAGCTTCTCTGTCTTCGGTCTTTGCTCCTGAATTTTTTCGTATAATTTATCCTTTAAAGTGATCATAATATTATTACTTGATTTATTTGAATATTTATTGTGAATCTTATAAAATTATCACCTAATTAACATTTAAAATATGATAATTATCACCGTTTGACCAAATTGTAATAAAAGTTACAGAAAAACTTTTTAAATACTCTGAAAACAAAAAAGCCATATCCTTAGATATGGCTTTTAATTTAAATATGAAATTTGCTATTTTACTTTAAAGGCTTTTTCCCTCGGATAATAAGCTACCTCTCCTAATTCTTCTTCTATTCTTAATAATTGATTGTATTTTGCCATACGATCACTTCTTGAAGCCGATCCGGTTTTGATCTGTCCGCAATTCAAAGCTACTGCAAGATCAGCAATTGTATTATCTTCTGTTTCTCCCGACCGATGTGACATTACAGATGTATATCCTGCATTTTTCGCCATATTAACGGCAGCGATCGTTTCGGTTAAAGAACCTATTTGATTTACTTTTATAAGAATAGAATTGGCAATACCATTTTCTATTCCACGAGATAATCTCTCAACATTAGTAACAAAAAGATCATCACCCACAAGTTGAACTTTATCTCCGACTTTTTCAGTTAAATATTTCCAGCCTTCCCAATCGTTTTCATCCATACCATCTTCAATTGAAATAATAGGATATTTTGCCACCAATTCTGCTAAATAATCGGCTTGTTGCTTACTGGTTCTTACAATGCCTTTCTTTCCTTCAAATTTAGTATAGTCGTATTTACCTTTCACATAGAATTCCGCAGATGCGCAATCCAGTGCAATCATGATTTCATCTCCAAACTTATAACCCGCATTTTTTACAGCCTTTCCAATTGTTTCTATTGCATCTTCTGTTCCATCCAAGGTAGGAGCAAATCCACCTTCGTCTCCAACTGCTGTACTTAAATTTCGGTCATGTAATACTTTCTTTAAATGATGAAATATTTCTGTCCCCATTTGTAATGCATGTGAAAAACTGTTGGCTTTCACCGGCATGATCATAAATTCCTGAAACGCAATTGGTGCATCACTATGCGAACCACCGTTGATGATATTCATCATAGGGACCGGAAGTGTGTTAGCACTAACTCCGCCAACATATCTGTATAATGGCATATCCAACTCATTAGCTGCAGCCTTGGCTACTGCCAGAGAAACGCCTAAAATAGCATTCGCTCCTAATTTAGATTTGTTAGGTGTGCCATCAATTTCACACATTAATTTATCTATATAATTTTGTTCAAAAACAGAAACTCCAAGTAATTCTTCTGCTAAAACAGAATTCACATTCTCTACCGCTTTTAAAACGCCTTTTCCCATAAAACTCTTTCCACCATCTCTCAATTCCACAGCTTCATGTTCACCTGTTGAAGCTCCTGATGGGACTGCTGCTCTTCCAATTATTCCATTTTCTGTCTCAACATCAACTTCTACTGTAGGATTTCCTCTGGAATCAAAAATTTGTCTTGCGTGTATATTAATAATTGCACTCATAATTTGTTGGTTTTATCTATTAATTTATTAATCAAATTTAAGGTTTAATTAGCTCATTTTAAACCATTTTAAAAAGAAATGAACAAAAAAAAACCTAAAACGTTTTAGTATAATAAAATAGCCAATAATTCAATTTATTATTTAGCTTATATGCATTATTTTAACTTGATATTCTTCATAAATTCATCAAATAAATAAGATGAATCATGTGGTCCGGGACTTGCTTCAGGGTGGTATTGAACTGAAAAGCAATTTTTGTTTTTCATTTTTATCCCGGCTACAGTATTATCATTTAAATGTACATGTGTAATTTCAAGCTCCGAATTATTTTCGGTTTCTTCTTTATTGATAGCAAATCCATGATTTTGTGAAGTGATCTCACCTTTGCCTGTAACCAAGTTTTTAACAGGGTGATTTATTCCTCTGTGACCATTGTGCATTTTATAAGTAGAGACTCCATTTGCTAAAGCGATGACCTGGTGTCCCAAACATATTCCGAATAGTGGTAAATTTCGTTTTATGATTTCTTTCGCCAGTTTTCTAGCTTCAATTAAAGGTTCCGGATCACCAGGACCATTAGATAGAAAATATCCATCAGGATTCCATTCATGAAGTTCTTCAAACGTTGAATTATATGGAAATACTTTTATATAAGCGTCTCGTTTTGCCAGATTGCGTAGAATATTCTTTTTTATTCCCAGATCGAGTGCGGCAATTTTATATTTTGCATTTTTGTCACCGAATGAATATGGTTTTTTTGTTGAGACTTTCGACGCTAATTCTAATCCATTCATTGGCGGTATTTCAGCCAATTGTTTCTTTAATTTTTCTATATCATCAACCTCAGTAGAAATAACAGCATTCATAGCACCATTATCTCTTATATAGCTCACAAGAGCTCTTGTATCGACATCAGAAATTGCAAATAGTTTTTGTTTTTCGAAAAAAGATTCTAATGAATCGTCAGCAGCTTCACGTGAATAATTATAACTGAAATTCTTACAGATAAGACCAGCTATTTTGATGGAATCTGATTCAATCTCATCCTCGTTTACTCCGTAATTACCAATATGAGCATTGGTGGCAACCATGAGTTGTCCAAAATACGACGGGTCTGTAAAAATCTCCTGATACCCAGTCATTCCGGTATTAAAACAAACTTCACCAAATGCAGTCCCTTCTTTATTACCTACAGATTTACCATGAAAAATGGTTCCATCAGCCAATAGAATTAAAGCTTTTTTACGTTTTTGATATTTCATTTATTAAAAAGGTTTGACAAAAATAAAACAAAAAAAAAGACTAACTATAATGTTTGTCTTTTTTTGATAATATAATATCCAATTCATATTTTTTTAAATAGATCTGTAATAATAAAAGATCCTTTTTAAATCTTTTTCACTTTTTACTGAAAGTTTATTTTTAGACATATATTTTTTAACATCTTCGGATTTTTCACCAAAGAGGTTCAATATATTTTTCTTGCTCAAAGCAATCTCTCTTATTTGTGTATTAGCATTGTCTACAACAAAATATTTATACTTATTTAAATATTTATCCGGTCTTTTTGTTTGGGTCAATGGATTTAAATCGCCTTCCCTTAGTATCTTCATATCCTGTCTTAACAATGCAAAATCGGTTCCATTTGATAATACTTCATAATACTTAAAAGTATTGCTTTCTGGGTCTACATATTTTTTAAATTCCCGATTATTGATCACTGCTTCTTCAACAAACTTTTTGTCAAACATATAAATTGAATCGGTTGAAATTTTTACGACAAACTGATCGGCCTTTGTGTCATAATTTAAATCCACTATTTTAAATCTCTTTCCTTCATTGGTTACAATAGATGCATACGTTTTCCAATTTTCAAACAAATAAACCGAACCATCAGTACTTGAGTTATTAATATTATTTATCCAAGTTCCGGAAGTGTATGCAGAATCACTCGTTAAATTTTGTAAGCCAGCTCCAATTTCATGACTTTGTGAATAAATATTTGAAGAGGCCAGAATTACTAGTAAAAATGAAAGAACTCTCATAATTTTATTTTTTTACGGCAGATAAATCTTATTAATGTTCTACAAATATCGGTATTTCTAATCCATTAAATGGTTATTGAATTATTAAAATCTAAGATTTTATGCACATCAGAAATGTTATTATATTTTAATTTATTCTTTTTTATATAATCCAGTACTTCAGGTTTTTTCTTTAAATCTATCAAATTTAAAATGGATGATTTCTTAAGTTTTAAACGTTTTAATATCTTGGTTTCATTATCTGCTAAGTATAAATATTCCTCATTTACATACCTGTCAGGACCTAATTTTTTTTGAGTCATAGGATTAAAATTGCTTTCAACTTTTTTAACCACATATTTCTTTAAAACCATACTATTTTTTATGCTTCCAATTTCCTCAAAAAAAGTAAATTTATCCCTCTCACTATCATAATAAGGTTTCATTACGATATGATTGATTTCTATCTGTTTAATGCTTCCTGTACTGATCACAAGTACTGAATCCTCAGAAAATTTAGCTTCAAATTGTTCTTTGGCGATATTATAGTTGAAAGAGCCAATCTTGTAGATTTTATCATTCATATAAATCTTGGCTTCATTGTTCCAGTTTTCGAACAAATAAGGAGACCCTTTTACCGGATCTTCAACATTTAGATTTCTAACCCACATGCCTCCTGTTTGCAGATATTGAAGGTCATTTAAATCGGTTCCTGCCTTAGTTTGCCCAATGGCTGATATTGAAAATATGAATACAAATGATATGCTTAATATTATTCTCATTGTTACTTTTTATTTTATTTTATTAATCAAAATTTAAACAAAAAAGGATATGCTGTAAAGCACATCCTTTTTATTTTAAATAAATTTATTCATTTATTCTTCTTCATTAGAAGCTTTAACATCTACAGGTGGAGTTACCGGTTTGGCACCGCCTCTTCTGCTTCTTCTGGTTGTTTTCTTTTTCGGTTTATCCGCATTGTAAAGTTCATTGTAATCTACAAGTTCTATCATTGCCATATCTGCATTATCACCTAATCTATTTCCAAGCTTAATGATCCTTGTATATCCACCTGGTCTGTCTCCTACTTTTGCAGCTACATCTCTAAACAATTCTGCTACTGCTTCTTTTTGTCTTAAACGACTAAAAACTATTCGTCTGTTATGAGTAGTGTCTTCTTTAGATTTTGTAACCAAAGGCTCTACAAACTGCTTTAAAGCCTTGGCTTTAGCAACAGTTGTGTTGATGCGCTTATGTTCAATTAATGAACAGGCCATATTGGCCAACATTGCTTTTCTGTGCGCTGTTTTTCTGCCTAAATGATTAACTTTTTTTCCGTGTCTCATTGTATTAATTATTAACCATCATCTTGCTACCAAATCCTGACATTTAAAGTCTGGAGAGCAAAATATGAAGTGTTAGTCTTTATCTAATTTATATTTTGACAAATCCATTCCAAAGTTTAGACCCTTTACATTTACCAGCTCTTCAAGCTCGGTTAATGATTTTTTTCCAAAATTTCGAAATTTCATTAAATCATTCTTATTAAATGATACCAAATCACCTAATGTATCAACTTCTGCTGCTTTTAGACAATTAAGAGCACGAACAGAAAGATCCATATCAATTAACTTAGTTTTAAGCAATTGTCTCATATGAAGTGATTCTTCATCATAAGTTTCAGTTTGTGCAATTTCATCTGCTTCCAGGGTTATCCTTTCATCAGAGAATAGCATAAAGTGATGTATTAAGATTTTCGCAGCTTCTGTTAAAGCATCTTGCGGATTAATTGAACCATCTGTAATAATTTCAAAAACTAGTTTTTCATAATCCGTTTTTTGCTCAACCCTAAAGTTTTCAATACTATACTTTACGTTTTTAATTGGAGTATAAATTGAATCTGTAAAAATAGTTCCAAGTGGTGCTGATGATTTTTTATTCTCTTCAGCCGGAACATATCCTCTTCCTTTTTCAATAGTAATTTCCATATTAATACTCACTTTAGGATCTAAATTGCAGATCACTAATTCCGGAGTTAATACCTGGAACCCTGAAATAAATTTTTGAAAATCTCCTGCTGTAATTTGTTCTTGTCCAGAAATAGAAATAGAAACCGATTCGTTATCAACTTCATCAATTTGTCTTTTTAATCGAACTTGTTTTAAATTCAATATTATTTCTGTGACATCTTCAACTACACCGGCAATTGTTGAGAATTCGTGGTCTACACCTTCAAATCTAACTGAAGTTATTGCGAAACCTTCAAGAGAAGATAATAATACTCTTCTTAATGCATTTCCTACCGTTAATCCGTAACCAGGTTCTAAAGGTCTAAATTCAAATTTACCTTCAAAATCGGTTGAATCGATCATGATTACTTTGTCGGGCTTTTGAAAATTTAATATTGCCATATTGCTGTTTATATCAGTTATTATTTAGAGTATAATTCGACTATGAATTGCTCATTTATATTTTCAGGAATTTGAATTCTTTCCGGAACTGAAACATAAGTTCCTTGCTTAGTTTCGTCGTTCCAGGTAATCCATTCGTAAATATGACTTGAGTTTGAAAGTGATCTTTCAATTGCCTCAAGTGATTTTGACTTTTCTCTCACTGCAACAACATCACCGGCTTTTAAAGTGTAAGACGGAATATTAACGCCCTCTCCATTAACTGTAATGTGTCTGTGAGATACCAACTGTCTTGCTCCTCTTCGTGAAGGCGCTATTCCCATTCTATAAACCACATTATCTAATCTTGATTCACATAATTGTAATAGAACTTCACCTGTAATACCTTGAGCAGCAGTTGCTTTTTTGAAAATATTTCTGAATTGACGCTCAAGTATACCATAAGTATATTTTGCTTTTTGCTTCTCCATCAACTGGATTGCGTATTCAGATTTTTTTCCACGGCGTCTGTTATTGCCATGTTGACCTGGAGGATAATTTCTTTTTTCAAAAGATTTATCTTCTCCAAAAATAGCTTCTCCAAACTTTCGAGCTATTTTAGTTTTAGGACCAGTATATCTTGCCATTCTTAATTTTTGTTTTGAGAGTATTCACTAAATTAAGGTCTTAAATCTTATCCTTTAGGAATTATAATCTCTCTTTGGTTATACTAATTATTTATTATTAAACTCTTCTTCTTTTCGGAGGTCTACATCCATTATGAGGTAATGGAGTAACATCAATTATTTCTGTTACTTCAATTCCGGCATTATGTATAGATCTTATTGCTGATTCTCTACCATTTCCCGGACCCTTTACATAAACTTTCACCTTTTTTAAACCAGCTTCCAAAGCTATTGCCGAAGCATCTTCTGCGGCTAATTGAGCTGCATAAGGTGTGTTCTTTTTAGATCCTCTAAATCCCATTTTACCGGCTGATGACCACGAAATAACATCACCTTTTTTATTTGTTAAGGAGATAATAATGTTATTAAATGAAGCCACTATATGTGCCTCTCCAATTGAATCTACAATAACTTTACGTTTTTTTGTACTTGACTTTGCCATAATTCTTAGTTTATAGTTGTCAGTTTTTAGTTGTTAGAATCCTAAACATTTCTATTTCAAACAGATTCATCTAACGTCTAATTACTAATGACTAATGTCTTGTTATTATTTAGTTGCCATTTTTTTGTTAGCAACAGTTTTTCTTCTACCTTTTCTAGTTCTAGAGTTGTTTTTAGTACGTTGTCCTCTTAATGGAAGACCAGCTCTATGACGAATACCTCTGTAACATCCAATATCCATTAATCGCTTAATGTTCAATTGGGTTTCTGAACGTAATTCACCTTCAATTTTAAATGTTGAAACAGCATCACGAATATGGCCAATCTGATCATCAGTCCAGTCATCTACTTTGATGTTTTCATCTACTTTAGCTGTAGCTAAAATTTCTTTTGCTCTACTTCTACCTATTCCATAGATATAAGTTAAAGAGACCGCTCCTCTTTTATTTTTTGGTATGTCTACACCTGCAATTCTTGCCATAATTATCCTTGTCTTTGTTTGAATCTAGGATTCTTTTTATTAATTACGTAAAGTCTACCTTTTCTACGCACGATTTTACAATCTGCACTTCTTTTTTTAACTGATGCTCTTACTTTCATCTGTGTTAGTATCTATAAGTTATTCTAGCCTTAGATAAATCATAAGGACTCATTTCTAATTTTACTTTGTCTCCCGGTAATAATTTAATATAGTGCATGCGCATTTTACCGGAAATATGAGCTGTGACTACATGCCCATTTTCCAATTCAACACGGAACATAGCATTTGATAATGCTTCTATTATGGTACCGTCTTGTTCTATTGCTGCTTGTTTTGCCATTATATAAAATTTAAGCTACTGCTTTTCTGTTTTTTCCGGTTTTCATTAATCCATCGTAATGTCTGTTCAGCAAATACGAATTAACTTGCTGCATAGTATCAATAGCAACACCCACCATGATCAATAGAGATGTACCACCAAAAAATAATGCCCATCCTGCCTGTACATTCATCAACTTGACAATAAAGGCCGGAAATACAGCTATTAAAGCCAAAAATATCGATCCCGGTAATGTAATTTGCGACATGATTTTATCTAAGTACTCCGAAGTTTCAGTTCCTGGACGTATGCCCGGAATAAAACCACCACTTCTTTTTAAATCATCTGCCATTTTATTTGTAGGCACTGTAATGGCCGTATAAAAGTATGTAAATACAATTATTAAAAAGGCAAATAAAACATTATACCATAATCCGAAAATATCTGAAAATTGAGTCTGCATCCATTGACCTACAGACGAATCTTTTATTAAAGATGAGCCACCTATTAATCCTGGAACAAACATTATAGCCTGCGCAAAGATTATTGGCATCACTCCGGATGCATTTAATTTTAATGGTACATATTGTCTTGATCCAAATACATTCTTTTCATATCCACCGGAAGCTGTTCTTCTGGCATATTGAACCGCAATTTTTCTTACGGCCATAATTAACATAACCGATAGCATTATGATCACCATCCAAATTACCAGTTCAATTAATATCATGATCAAACCACCATTAGATTCGGTTACTCTTGCTACATATTCCTGAACAAATGATTGAGGCATTCTGGCAATAATACCTACCATAATCAATAAAGAAATACCATTTCCAATCCCTTTATCTGTGATTTTTTCACCCAACCACATTGCAAAAATACAACCAGTTACAAGAATAATAACCGATGAAAAATAGAATGTAAATGTTTGTCCTAAAATAAATGCCTGAGGTGGTATACCTAGCGCTGGTAAGCTAGCCAAATATCCAGGTGCCTGAACCAAACATATTGCAATTGTCAACCATCTCGTAATTTGATTTATTTTACGTCTGCCACTTTCTCCTTCTTTTTGAAGCTTTTGCAAATAAGGGATTGCAATTCCCATTAATTGCACAACAATTGAAGCAGAAATGTAAGGCATAATTCCTAAAGCGAAAACGGATGCATTAGCAAATGCTCCTCCGGTAAACGCATTTAATAAACCTAAAAGACCTTGATCTGTGCTATCCTGCAAGCCTCCCAATTGAGAAGCATCAATTCCAGGCAGAACTACTTGTGCACCAAAACGATAGACCAACAACAATCCCAGAGTCAGAATTATCTTATCACGTAATTCTACTATTTTCCAAACATTCTTTAATGTTTCTATAAACTTCATAGTTATAATATCTTATAAAGTTATTGCTTCTCCTCCGGCAGCTTCAATTGCCGCTTTAGCTGAAGCAGTAAATTTATGTGCAGTTACTTTTAGTTTTGCTTTTAATTCTCCTCTTCCCAGGATTTTTACTAAATCATTCTTGGATGCTTTATTGTTTGCAATCAACGAATCAACATCAACTGTACTTTTAATTTTTTTATCGTCAACCAATTGCTGCAGTACATCTAGGTTTATTCCCTGGTATTCTTTTCTATTAATATTTGTAAAACCAAATTTAGGCACACGTCTCTGAAGTGGCATTTGACCACCTTCAAATCCTATTTTTTTAGAATAACCTGATCGAGATTTAGCTCCTTTATGGCCTCTTGTTGACGTTCCACCTTTACCGGAACCCTGACCTCTTCCTATTCTCTTACCTTGATTTTTAACCGAACCTTCTGCAGGTTTTAAATTACTTAAATCCATGTATTTTTTGTTTTTAAGCTTCTTCTACAGAAACTAAGTGTTTAACTTTATTAACCATACCTAAAATATTTGGTGTGGCATCATGTTCTACAACTTGACCAATTTTTTTAAGACCAAGAGCTTCAAGAGTCCTTTTTTGTCTTTGTGTACGGTTGATCGCGCTTTTTACCTTTTTTACTTTTATCTTTGCCATTGTCTCAATTATTAACCGTTAAAAACTTTTTCAACAGACACTCCTCTATCTCTCGCAATGGTTCTTGCGTCTCTTAACTGCAATAATGCATCAAAAGTTGCTTTAACAACATTATGCGGATTTGAAGATCCCTGAGATTTAGATAAAACATCATGAACTCCAACAGCTTCAAGTACTGTTCTTACAGCTCCACCGGCAATAACTCCTGTACCTGGAGCAGCAGGGATAATGTTAACTCGTGCACCTCCATATTTTCCTTTTTGTTCATGAGGCAATGTTCCTTTCACTATAGGAATTCTGACCAAATTTTTCTTGGCATCCTCAACTGCCTTTGCAATGGCACTTGCCACATCTTTTGATTTTCCTAAACCATGTCCGACAACACCAGCTTCATCTCCAACAACAACAATTGCCGAAAAACCGAATGCTCTACCACCTTTAGTTACTTTTGTAACTCTTTGTACACCAACTAAACGAT
>CBDUIO010000018.1:0-17320 GCA_965367355.1 uncultured Flavobacteriaceae bacterium | reverse complement strand
ATGACAATGATGCAATGGTTTTTTTTCTTTTTAATAATCCAGATTATCCATGGATTAGGAACCTGGAAATTATATATTAAAGCAGGACAACAGGCATTAACAGCATTTATCCCGGTTTATAATGCGGTTGTTTTAATGAAAATTATTAACCGTCCTTGGTGGTGGACCTTATTGCTTTTTGTACCGATAGTGAATCTTATTATGTTTCCGGTTATTTGGGTGGAAACCGCAAGAAGCTTCGGAAAAAATACTTATAAGGACACATTTTTGGCTGTCGTCACATTAGGTCTTTATAATTTTTATCTGAATTATGTAGAGGATGTAAAATACATTGCAAACAGGTCGCTTCATCCTAAAAGTTCTTCCGGTGACTGGGTAAGCTCTATATTATTTGCGATTGTTGCTGCAACAATTGTCCATACATATTTTATTCAACCTTATGTAATTCCAACATCTTCATTGGAAAAAACATTGTTAGTTGGTGATTTTCTTTTTGTAAGTAAAATGCACTATGGAGCAAGAACACCATTGACAACAGTAGCAACACCAATGGTGCATGACACAATTCCTGTAATTAAAAAGAAGTCTTATTTATCCAGACCTCAATTGCCTTATTTTAGAATACCGGGATTTGAGAAAGTAGAACAAAATGATATAGTCGTTTTTAACTGGCCTGTGGACACCATGCTGGATATGAGACACACCGACAAATACTACTACAAACCAATAGATAAAAAAACGAACTATGTAAAACGATGCGTCGGTATTGCCGGTGACTCATTAGAGGTAAGAAATGGCTTCGTCTATATCAATGGCAAACAAAATAGATTGCCAGATAGATCAAGACTTCAGTTTAGCTATGAGGTGACACTTAAAGACGGAAAGGGATTTGATAATTCTATTTTTGAACTTTTAAAAAGCAGATATGACATAACTGATGGTATTTACAGATTAAACAATGGCAAAATTATTATTCCTGCAGCTACAAAAGAAGCGGTTGAGATGTTTAAAGATCATCCCAGTGTTGCAAAAATGACCAAAATAGAATCTCTCGAGGGAGAAAGAGATCCAGGAATTTTTCCACATAACTCAAATTATAACTGGAATAATGATTTTTTCGGACCACTTTACATTCCGGAAAAAGGCCAAACTATAGATTTAAATCTTGAAGTATTGCCACTTTACAAAAGAGTTTTAACTGAATATGAAGGCAATACTTTAAAGGTGAATGGTAATCAGATTTTGATAAATGACGTAGTTACCACAAGCTATACTTTTAAACAAAACTATTACTGGATGATGGGTGATAACAGGCACAACTCCCAGGATTCAAGAGCCTGGGGCTTTGTTCCATACGATCATGTAGTTGGTAAACCCGTATTCATCTGGATGAGCTGGGGTGATGGTAAACCGCGTTGGGAGCGCTTTTTTACCACTGTTGGTGGTAGTGGAAAGCCCGTTTCTTATTTAATACCTTTCTTAGTTGTTTTGTTAGGTTGGTTTGGATTTAGCACCTGGAGGAAAAAGCAAAAAGAGTGATAATTTGTTATTTCGTTTAGATGTATCAGTATAGTTTTGAAAAATTAGAAGTTTGGAAAGAAGCTAAAGATTTGTCGAAATATATCTATCGCATAACAAGTTTATTCCCTGACGATGAAAAGTTTGGCCTTACTTCCCAATTAAAAAGAGCTAGCGTTGCCATTTGCAGCAATATTGATGAAGGTTCTGCAAGAAAAACAAATAAAGATAAAGCACATTTTACTGTAATAGCATTTTCTTCGGCAGTTGAGGTTTTAAATCAAATTATATTGGCTTACGAATTGAAGTTAGTCGCTAAAGAGGATTACGTTCAAACCAGACAAAAAATAGAAAGCATAACTAATAAGTTGAATGCATTACGTAATCATCAAATAAACAAATAGACAAATCAACGAATGCGCATTATCCTCCATCCAACATACTTTCCTAGTATTGCAGGTTTTGTAGCCATTGCAAAAGCAGATTCTGTATTGTTTGAAGTTCAAGACAACTATCAAAAACAGACATACAGGAATCGTGCTTATATTTATGGGGCAAATGGAAGATTGTTGTTAAACGTACCGGTAAAACATACACATAAAAACAGGCAACTATTTAAAGATATTAGAATCGCTAACGAAGAAGATTGGCAAACTCTAAACTGGAAATCGATTCAAAGCGCATACAGATCTTCACCTTTTTTTGAATATTATGAGGATGACTTTGTCCATTTGTTTGAAAAAAAATACAAATTTCTGATTGATCTTAATTTTGAATGCATTGACACAGTTCTTAATTGCCTGGAAATGGAATTGGATTATTCTAAAACAACGAACTTTCAAGAAGATGTTTCACCAATAACTGACTACCGCTTTTTGGCCAATGCCAGAAAGGAAAAGAAATTTGGCTTTGAAGCGTATCCGCAGGTATTTATGGAAAAATTCGGGTTTATTGGTAATCTTAGTATTCTGGATCTGCTTTTTAATGAAGGTACAAATGCATTAAATTATTTGCAATCACAGGAAATTAAGATAGTCGAATGATACAATCAGTTATTCATTATGGCAGCCATATATTTTTGCCTTTGATAGTAGCCCTGGTCTTATTCAAATCAAACTGGAAAATTGCTTTTTTAATTATGCTTTCAGGACTTTGGATAGATGTGGACCACTTATTGGCCAATCCTATTTTTGATCCAAATAGGTGCAGCATTAATTTTCATCCGCTTCACTCCTATTTAGCCATATTTATATACATTACACTGGCCATTTATAAAAAAACAAGATTATTAGGTTTAGGCTTGGTTATTCATATCATTGCCGATACTTTTGATTGTTTGCTAATGTAGAATCAATTCTTTAAACTGATTTTGGCTATAATTGGATAGTGATCCGACAGTTTTTCAGAAAAATTCTTAAACATATTCACTGTAAATGAGTTATCGACTAAAATAAAATCGATTCGTATTGGGAAAAATTTAAAGTCATATGTTCTTCCAAATCCGCTTCCTGAAACTTCAAAAGCATCTTGTAAATTCTCTGCAATTTGCTTATAAACATACGAGTAAGCTGTGTTGTTAAAATCACCTGTAATAATAAGCTTATAAGGACATTTCTTTTTATGTTCCAGGAATAATTCAGTTTGATTCTGCTGCATTTCAAAAGTGCTGCTTACCCTATTGAACAACAGTTCTGAATCTTCTTTTTTTAAATTCTCAACATCTGTATTAATCTGTAAGGATTGAAGGTGAACATTATATATCCTGATGGTATCCTTCCCTTTGACAATATCTGCAAAAATGGCATTATTTGCAGTATTTGGAAATTCGATTGAACCTGAGTTCACAATCGGGAAATTAGAAAAAATGGCCTGTCCGTATTTTGTTCTATTTCCTGATAAATGTTCAAACTTGTACTTAAAATTGGAAAAATCAATACTTTTATTAAGGTGATATTCCTGAATATTGAGAATATCAGGTTGCGCAGTTTTAATCAATTCTTCTATTCGTTGATCAACATTACTTTCATCTATCCAATCGTATAAATTAAATAACCTGACGTTATAATTCATAACAGATATAACGTCTTTATCATCTTTATTTTTATGAGATGAGAATTTATAAAATGATCCCAGATAACTATATCCAATCAACAGAATAATAAGTGAAACCAGAAATTGCTTTTTTAACTGCAGCAGCCAATAAATCACAAAAAGACTGTTTAATACAATAAGAATTGGAACTGCTAAACTTAGAACGGCTAAAATGGGGAACATTTTGGGAGCAATAAAAGGTAAAATGTATGACAGCAAAAGCATGGTTGCAAGAATAGAGTTTATTAACAACACTATTTTATTAAATACATTTAGCTTTTTCACCCTTAATCGATTGATTACTACTATTACTCACCAGCTTTAAACAAAAATTCTTTTTCTTCTTTGGTTAAACTATCATAACCACTTTTACTTATTTTGTCTAAGATAATATCAATTTGTTTCTGTTTGTTAAACTCACTAAAATCGCCTTTAGTATAACCACCGACCTTTGATCTGTTTTTATGTACCGTTTTAAGATTTGATCTTTTTGACGACCTTTTAAAAAGATTAGCAAATCCATCCATAAACTTTTCAAAACCCTTCCCAATATCTGTTCCCTTTTTTAATTGATCAGCGTAAAAATACCCCAAAATAGCACCTCCAAGGTGAGCCATATTCCCTCCCGGATTAACTCCAAATAAACCCAAGATATCTAAGGCTACAAGAGCTGCCCCAATGTACCATAGCTTGAGGTTAAAAGTAAATACTCTCACTCCCATATTGGGCATATAGGCACATAGAAAAATTAAAATGGCTCTCACAGCTGCAGATGCACCTACAAGTAAAGTTCCTTTATTAAATAGCGATGGAAACAAAATGAATCCTAACATGAAAAGTAGCGCACCAAAAATAGCACCAAGAAAATAGACATTTAGTGCCATTTTGGTATTAAAAAGATTGATAAACATTCTTCCAACAAAATACAACCAAAGCATATTAAATAATAAATGCCAAAAATCGTAATGTATAAAAGCATATGTAAGTAGTGACCAAGGTTGAACTATAAAATCCTCCAACTTTACGGGAAACTCAAACCAACTTAATATTGAATAAGATTGTCCCTTTGTCAAAATGAAGATAATTTTGGCAACGAGAAAAACTATAACATTTATGACAATTAGCTTTTCAAAAATGTTTAATCTGGAATATTTATATTTTATATCTTGAGTTAAACTCATAGATCCCATCGGTTTTTATTGAACTGGGTTTTTTTCCAATACCACATTATTATAAATCCGGTTAAAGCCCCTCCAACGTGAGCCATATATGCCGTATTGCTTGGGCTGAAAAATGATTGCCCTGTTAATGCAGATACCAGATCTAAAATGATGATTCCAGGGATGAAATACTTAGCTTTTATTGGTATTGGTAAAAATATGAGCATTAGTTTAGATTCGGGATAGAGCATTCCAAATGCCACCAATACGCCCATTATAGCTCCAGATGCTCCAACCATTGGTGTATTAAATGTACCTACAAAACTATTCAGTTCGCTTGAACTTAATACAGTTTCCCATCGCTTATCATACATATTGAAGCCGGAATTCAATGCTTTCATAATATCAGAATTTGAAAAACCAGCAGCATTTAAAGCAGAAAAATCTGAATAAAAATTATAATACGAAAATCCAACCTGCAATGCCAGTGCTCCTAATCCCGCCGAAAAGTATAGGAATAAAAATTTCTTAACATCTATGCGCTGTTCAACAGGCGTTCCAAACATCCAGAGTGCCAACATATTAAAACCAATGTGCATAAATCCACCATGCATGAACATATGAGTTAGAATTTGCCATGGTCTAAACATTGGGTTTTTGGGAAAATACATAGAAAACCATTCATAAAATAGCGTCCCTTTGCCTAAGGTCAGCGTGCCAATAAAAAATATGACATTTAAAATTAATAAGTGTTTTACTGTATCGGTTATTCTGTTCATCGTGTCCTTAGGTTATTTGAGCTTCATATAAATTTTTTATCAAAATCCTCTAGCTTCATAGTAATAAATATTGGCTTATTTGACGGAGTAACACTGGGTTCTTTACAGGCAAATAAGCTATTTACCAAATGCTCCTGTTCGTGTTTGTTAAGCCTTTGACCGGTTTTAATCGCTAATGATTTGGCCATAGATTTAGCAAGAAGATCTGTTAAACTTAAATTGCTATCCGGAACTTCATTTTGAAAATCACTAATGAGCTGCTCAACTATTATTGAAACTTCACTTTCAGCAACACTTAGAGGAATTCCTGAAATCTCTAAAGTATCTTTTCCCAGTTTTGAAATAACAAAACCTGTAGATTCTAACTGTTCTTTAAGTTGAATTATTACCTGAATTTCAGGTTTAGAGTAATGTAAAACCAATGGAAACAATAATTGCTGACTAGTTACTTCCTTTAAAGTGAAATTCTTCAGGTATTCTTCGTATAAAATCCTTTGATGTGCTTTATATTGATCAATAATCAAAATCCCTGATTTTATTGTACTTATAATATATTTTTTATGCAGCTGAAATGTCGTTTGAACATCTTGAAATGATTCGTCACCATCAAACATAGATGGAGACACATCTCCACTTTCAAATTGTACTCCACTAAAATCGGGTTCTAAATTATTAGACTTAGATTCTAATCCAACATACAAACTTTCCCATCCTTGCGAAGATTCCTTTTTAAATTTTCCAGCCCCAAAATTAAGATTTCTGTCAGATCGAAATGGATTAAAATTCCTGTCTACATCTATATTTGGCGATTCGGCATTCTTATTCTTATAACTATAAGGAGTTTCTAAATTTGAATCATGTTCAAAATCAAGGACAGGTGCTATGCTGAATTGCCCAAGACTATGTTTTATTGAAGACCTTAAAATGGCGTATAAAGTATGCTCGTCTTCAAATTTTATTTCAGTTTTTGTTGGATGGATATTTATATCAATGGTTTTTGGGTCTACGCTTAAATACAAAAAATAGCTCGGAAACCTGCCATCTTTAAGTAATCCTTCAAATGCAGATACCACTGCATGATTTAGATAGGCACTTTTAATAAATCGATTGTTTACAAAAAAGAACTGCTCACCTCTCGTTTTTTTAGAGTACTCCGGTTTGCATACAAATCCATGTATTTTCATCACATCTGTCGACTCTTTAACCGGCACCAACTTTTCATTTGTCTTACTACCGAATATATTTACGACCCTTTGCCTGTAATTGCTTTCGGGCAAGTTGAAAGTTTCACTACCATTTTGAAACATTGTAAAGCAAATATCCGGATGAGCCAGTGCAACTCTGTGAAATTCATCAATAACATGACGCATTTCTACCTGATCTGATTTTAAAAAATTACGTCTTGCAGGAATGTTATAAAATAGATTCTTTACAGATATGGATGTTCCTTTTGGTGTAACAATAACTTCCTGATTAACCACTTTACTGCCTTCTATCCTAATAAAAGTACCAATCTCGTCCTGTTCCTGCTTTGTCTTTAATTCAACATGAGAAATGGCTGCAATACTTGCTAATGCTTCCCCACGAAATCCTTTTGTTTGTATTTGAAATAGATCGTTAGCATTCCTTATTTTTGAAGTAGCATGTCTTTCAAAACTCAAGCGAGCATCTGTAACACTCATTGCATCACCATTATCGACGACCTGTATTAAGGTCTTACCACCATCTTTTATTATTAATTTAATTTGAGTCGCATTGGCGTCAATAGAATTTTCGAGTAATTCCTTTACAACCGAAGACGGTCGCTGAACAACTTCTCCTGCCGCAATTTGATTGGCTACATGATCTGGTAATAATTGAATGATATCTGCCATATTTTATTGAAAGAAAATAGACAAATCAAAATCAATAATATAAAGGAAAATTAAAACTAAAATGGCTGCAATTATTAATATTCTTCTGTTTGCAGTTCTATCCGGAGAATTTCTAAGTTCATCCCAGGCAGTTAAAAACTTGGTTTTTATATTACCACTTGGACCAACTGTTTTTCTATAATCATCAAATTTATGCTTAATCTCAAAAGGGCTTCCTTCGCCATTGGATTTATAATGACGAGGCACATAATTAAACCTCTTATTTTTCCGTAATTTAAATATTCCCATAATTCCTTCAGTTCCAAAAATACTGAAAATACAATACAATTGCAGAATTCTATTGCTAAAAAATGTTAACAAATACCTCGATTAATTCAGCTTGAAGATGAACTATTTGCTTTTAGTTCTATCTCGAAAATCTGCCATTTTAATGGCCGCTATTGCAGACTCAGTCCCTTTATTACCATGCTTCCCTCCAGATCTGTCAATAGCCTGTTGCATAGTATTATCTGTGAGAACACAAAATATAATTGGAGTATCATTTTGAATATTAAGGTCTTTTATTCCTTGAGTGACACCGTCACAAACAAAATCAAAATGTCTGGTTTCACCCTGAATAACACTTCCAATGGCTATAATGGCATCTACGTTTTGTTCCTGCATTTTCTTGCAACCATATACTAGTTCAAAACTACCGGGAACATCAAAACGTAAAATATTACTTTTTTCTGCTCCATTTTCTAGTAAAGCGTTGAATGCCCCTTGATATAAACCTTCTGTAATAGCCGGATTCCACTCTGAGACCACAATGCCAAAACGAAATTTTTTTGCACTAGGTATGGTGGATTTATCGTAATGGGATAAATTCTTGTTTGCCGTAGCCATTTGTATTATTTCATCGCTTCTGCCTTTCCAATAAAGACGTCAACGTTTGCTGCTTCGCTAGACTTTGGAAATTCTTCTTTAATTTTATTGAAATGCTGAAGTGCTTTTTCTGCTTTCCCTAACTCAAGAGCAATAGTCCCGGCCTTGTAATGATACAAAGGCGTTGTAAAATCATTCTTCCTCATTTTTGCTGCTTCCTCATAATAGCCTAAAGCATCTTCTAACTGATTCAATTGAACAAAAGCATCGCCAATTCCACCTTTAGCTAAAGGTGCAATTGCCTCATCATCAGATCTGTATTTACTCAAAAAAGCTATAGCGTTCTTATAATCTTTCATTTGCAAATAGGACATTCCTGCATAATAATTGGATAAATTAGCCGCAGGTGTTCCTTTATATTCATTTATGATATCCAATAATCCGAACTTTCCTGCACTTCCGTTCAATGCCAATGTGAAAAGTGAATCTTTTTCAGTCTGTGTTCCGGAAATGGCTTCATTGAACATACTTTGAGCATGATACATATCGTTCATGGCCGATTCCTGTTTTGGCTCTGCAATAAATTTGTTGTAACCTAAGTAACCCAGTACAACTGCAGCAACTAATCCTATGACTATAAAAATATATTTTTGGTTAGCTGCAACCCATTCTTCAGTTTTAGATGCGCTCTCATCCAGTGTCTTAAAAACCTCAGCCGTTGCAGATTGTTCCTCAATTGCCTCAATTTTATCCGCCTTGGACTTAGGTTTGTATCCTCTTTTCTTATAAGTTGCCATATATACTTTTTTAATGCGTGGCAAAAATAAAATATTTATTGGTATTTAAAAGGTTATTTATTTGTTATTTTTCAATAATTTGCACATCTCTTTTTAATTTAAACAGCTACAATTTTCAACGTTTATGATTCTAAAATCGCTGTCACTTGTTAACTATAAAAACTTTGACTCCATTAATTTCAGTTTTGACGAAAAAATAAACTGCTTTGTGGGCGCAAATGGAATAGGAAAAACAAATGTCTTGGACGCGATCTATCACTTATCTTTTGGTAAGAGTTATTTTAATCCGGTTGCCACTCAAAATATCAAGCATAATGAGGATTTTTTTGTCATAGATGGTGAATATCAAAAAGGATCTAAAATTGAAAAGATCATCGTTAGTTTAAAACGAGGTAATAAGAAAATTATAAAACGTAATTCTAAATCCTATCAAAAATTTAGTGATCATATAGGGTTTCTTCCACTTGTCATTATTTCACCCGCAGACAGGGATTTGATAATTGAAGGTAGTGACGTGCGTAGAAAATTTGTAGATGGTGTTATATCACAAAGTGACAGGGATTATTTAAATGATTTAATATCCTATAACAAGGTACTTGTACAGCGTAATTCTCTGTTAAAATACTTTGCCGCGAATAATACATTTAACAAAGACACTCTGGATATTTACAACGAACAATTGAATGACGTTGGGTCAAAAATATTCAACAAAAGAAAAATATTTTTAGAAGAGTTCATTCCTATTTTTATAGAACGATATAACAGCATAAGCAGTGGTAATGAAATTGTTAATATAACTTATAAGAGCGATCTGTTTGAAAATGATTTGATTAAATTATTGGAAAAAAGCATAAATAAAGATAAGACACTTCAGTTCACAAGTGTTGGTATACATAAAGATGATCTGGAATTTAAAATTGAAGATTACGCCATTAAGAAATTTGGCAGTCAGGGCCAGCAAAAATCGTTTCTTGTAGCTCTTAAACTAGCTCAATTTGATTTTATAAAAGATCACAGCGGCGTCAATCCCATTCTTCTTTTAGATGATATTTTCGATAAACTTGATGAACAGCGAGTGGCACAATTAATAAAACTAGTTGACGATGAGAATTTCGGGCAACTATTTATTAGTGATACTCACGCAGAAAGAACAGAAGAGGTGGTAAAACAAACACATCAATCGTACAAAATATTTAAACTATGAAGCGTATAATACTAGTTTGTTTAGTAATCAATTTGTTAAGTTGCAAGGATAATGTTGAAACTTACATTGAACATATTCCCGGTTACTGGGAAATTGAAAAAGTAATATTGGCTGATGGAACCGAACGCGATTATAGCTACAATGAAACTATTGACTATTTCTTCATTTCTGACAGTTTAAAAGGAATAAGAAAGAAGCTAAAACCTAGTTTAGATGGAAAATTTACTGCTTTTACTACATCAGAAGACTTTACGCTTGTCATTGAAAATGATAGTTTAAACATTTACTACAAAACCCCTTTTGATACCTGGAAAGAAAGCATATTGTTTGCCGGAAGTGAAGCGCTCAAAGTAATTAATAGTAATAAAAATGTATATTTATACAAACGATATACACCTTTAAATATTGAATAATGCCCAAGCGTCATAATGAACATATAAATATATCTGATGCCCTTAAAGAATTTGTTGAAACCAATAATTTACAAAGTGGACTTGACAAAATAAATGTTACCGATGCCTGGGCAGCCATTATGGGAAATGGTGTAAACAGTTATACAACGGGTGTTAAGCTTGAAAGAAATACATTATACGTGCATTTAAGTTCTTCTGTCCTTAGAGAAGAATTGAGTTATGGAAAGGAAAAGATTATTGCCATGTTAAATGAATCCTTGGGCAAGGATCTTATAAAAAAAATCGTGCTCAAATAATTCCTAGTGGGATATTTGGCGATTATTTAAGGTAAAACACGTTTTTTTTCAATAAAAACTCATAATAATTTCTAAAAACAGGTATTAGTAAAAAAAATGGCACTATGTTTGCAACTTATAAATAAAATTAAATTTTAAAACAATGAGTAAAGGAACAGTTAAGTTCTTCAATGACGCCAAAGGATTTGGATTCATTACAGAAGAAGGTTCAAACAAAGAGCACTTTGTGCACTTTTCAGGTCTAATTGATGAAATTCGCGAAGGCGACGAAGTTGAATTCGATCTAACAGAAGGTAAAAAAGGATTAAACGCAGTAAACGTAAAAGTTATCTAATATATACGCTTAAACTTTTTAGAACAAAAAACGCAACCAATTGGTTGCGTTTTTCATTTTATGACTTTATGTATTTTAAAACATTTCTCTTCCAGAAAAATGGAAACGCCCTTCAATTTCTGCATTCTCATCACTGTCACTCCCATGTACTGCATTTTCACTAATAGATTCTGCATATAATTTTCTAATTGTACCATCTGCTGCATCCGCCGGATTAGTAGCACCGATTAAAGTTCTAAAATCATCAACAGCATTTTCCTTTTCTAAAATTGCCGCTACAATTGGACCTCTTGTCATATAAGTTACCAACTCTCCAAAAAACGGTCTTTCTTTGTGTATAGCATAAAAAATTTGGGCATCAGACTTTGTCATCTGAGTTAACTTCATTGCTACAATTCTAAATCCTGAAGCAGTTATTTTCTCTAAAATTGCACCAATGTGTCCTTTTTCAACAGCATCTGGTTTAAGCATAGTAAATGTTCTGTTTGTTGCCATTTGTTCTTTGATTTTCTCCTTTATTTTTTATTTGATAACAGGTATTTTTAAACTTACAAATTTGAAATTCTTACTTCATCATTTAAAAATTTCCCCTAAGTTTCGGGCAAATGTAATATTTTTAAAATTACTTCCAAATCTTATTAGACAAGATGCAATTTATAATACCAAATAGAAGAAATAACCAAATTTTCAATTTTCAATTCATTGGTTTTTAAAAATCAACTTAACTTCTATTAGAATCCTAACCTAAAAGTGACTTTAATGTTTTAAAATTTATTGTATTAAATTGTATATTCGTTGTCTATGAATAAAAAGGACTTAGCAAAGGTTAAACAGCTTCTATCTTCACCAAAAAAAATTGTTATTGTATCTCACAAAAACCCCGATGGTGATGCAATTGGTTCCAGTTTAGGTTTATACCATTTTTTAGTTAAATTAGATCACAATGTTAGTATTGTTATGCCCAATGACTATCCGGATTTTTTAAAATGGATGCCAGGTCAAAATATCATCAAAGACTTTGAAACTGATAAAGAGACTGCTAACGATTTAATAAATAATGCAGATATCATATTTACATTAGATTTTAATTCTTTGCCACGTGCCGGAGAAATGGCGTCTTGTTTGAAAAACAGCCCTGCTGTTAAGATCATGATAGACCATCACCAACAACCGGATGATTATGCTGAATATGTATATTCTGATGTTGAAATTTGCTCAACAAGTCAAATGATATATCACTTTATAAACATGCTGGGGGAAGGGCAACTAATAGATAAAACTATTGGAACATGCCTTTACACAGGAATTATGACCGATACGGGTTCCTTCAGATTTTCTTCTACAACCAGTACGACGCATAGAGTTGTAGCAGATTTAATTGATAAAGGCGTTGAAAATTCAATTATCCATAATAAGGTATTTGACACAAATAGCTACAACAGGTTGCAACTACTTGGTTGCGCATTAAACAATCTAAAAGTGATTCCTGAATTAAAAACCTCATATATTACCTTATCTCAAAAGGAATTGAATAAGTTTAATTTTAGGAAAGGAGATACAGAAGGCGTTGTTAATTACGGATTATCTGTAAAAGATGTTATTTTTTCAGCCATTTTTATAGAACACAAGCAAGAAGGTATCATCAAGATATCATTAAGATCCAATGGTGATTTCTCTGTGAATGAATTTGCCAGAGCTCATTTTGATGGAGGCGGTCATACAAATGCTGCAGGCGGCAGAAGTAATTTATCTTTGAAGAAAACAGTTGAAAAATTTATTAGTATCTTGCCAGACTATAAAAAAGACCTCAACAAATGAACAAATTAACATCAATTATAATAGTACTCTTGCTATTTGTTTCCTGTAAATCACCCGAAGCACGAAAACCGGTTTCAGCCAAAACAGGAACATTTATGGACGCTTCCGTGGTGCGCAATAAGGCTCTGCATGAAAAGCAAAAGAAGTTATTTGAAAATTACATGATTAAGAATCCCGATTTGGAATACATTGCGTCGACCAATGGATTTTGGTATGCTTACAATTCAGAGAAAAGTCAAGACACGACTACCGCCCAGTTTGGCGATCTTGTAAATTTTGATTTCGACATAAAACAGATCAACGGGAAGATTATTTATACCAAAGAAGAGTTAAAGAACAGAAATTATTCCATGGATCAGGAAAAACTGTTTTCGGGGTTACGTGAAGGCCTTAAACTTATGAAAAAAGGTGAAACTGTCACCTTTTTATTTCCATCGCAAAAAGCATTTGGCTATTATGGAGATAATGATAAAATAGGTACCAACGTCCCAATAATATGCGAAGTTACAGTAAATTCAATAACAAAAAGCGAATCTAATTAATATGAAAATTTTTAAAGTTCCAATGACAGTTTTCTTACTTGCTCTATTGATGAGCGCGACATCTTGTAATAATAAATATCAAGATCTTGAAGATGGCTTATATGCCGAAATTATTACTAACAAGGGTACCATGGTAGCTAAGTTAGAATTTGAAAAAGCACCGGTTACAGTCGCTAATTTTGTAGCACTGGCAGAAGGAAATCATCCTTTATTGGCCGATTCACTTAAAGGGAAAAAATATTACAACGGCATAATATTTCACCGGGTTATAGATAAATTCATGATCCAGGGAGGCGATCCAACAGGGACAGGTTCTGGTGGTCCCGGGTTCAAATTTGAAGATGAATTCCATCCGGAACTGAAACATGACAAACCGGGAATTCTTTCAATGGCTAATTCAGGTCCTGCAACAAATGGGAGTCAGTTTTTTATAACCGAAATACCTACACCAAATCTTGATAACAGACATGCAGTATTTGGTGAATTAGTTAAAGGTATTGAAGTACAGGATACCATATCTAATGTCGCAACGGAAAAACCAAGCAATAAACCGGTTGAGGATGTGGTAATTCAGGAAGTAAATATTATAAGGATTGGATCAGCTGCTAAAACTTTTGACGCACCTAAAGTATTTACAGAAGAATTACCTAAGATTAAAGAGAAACAAGAGAAATTAAGAGAAGAACAACGATTAAAAGCCGAAGAACAACAAAAAATTAAAGAAGCGAAAAATGCTGAAGCTGCAAAAGATGTGAAACCATTACTTGATGGATATTTAAGTAAAGCTAAACCTTCAGCTACAGGATTAAAGACTTTTATGATTACAAAAGGGAATGGAGATAAACCAATTCAGGGAGCTAAGGTCAAAGTTAATTACGAAGGTTACTTTGCAGATGGTCGTTTATTCGATAGTAACAGAAGAGAAATTGAAGAAAAGCATGGCATGCTAAACCCCATGAAAGTGCAAAGAGAAATGTACAATCCAATGCCAATGCAAATTAGTCCGGATGCCAGAATGATACCTGGATTTAAAGAAGCTGTAGCACAGTTGAGAGTTGGTGACAAGGCATTTTTCTATTTACCTTATCATTTAGCTTATGGAGAAAGAGCCAATGGCCCAATTCCTGCTAAAACCGATCTGATATTTATTATTGAAATGGTCGAGATAGTAACACCACAAGACTAATCCATAATTACAAATTATATAGAAAAAGCCGCTCTTGAGCGGCTTTTTCATTTACTTATCTTTTAGGTATATTCTTAAGAATTTCTAAAACGAATTTATAATATTTCTGTGCCGATGATATACTGGCTCTTTCATCCGGTGAGTGCGCACCGCGAATTGTTGGGCCAAAGCTAATCATATCCATTTCCGGATAATTCGTGCCTAATATGCCACATTCCAATCCTGCATGACAGGCGGCTACATGTGGTTTCTTATTATTCATTTTAACATATAGATTTTCCATAACTTTTAAAATCGCTGAATCCATATTTGGAGCCCATCCGGGATAGCTTCCGGAGAATTCAACATGACAACCAGCCAATTCAAAAGTCGATTTTAAAGTATTGGCGAGATCCATTTTTGAGCTTTCCACCGAACTTCTTGTTAAACAAGCAATTTTTACATTTCCATCCTTAACGATCACTCTTGCAATATTGTTGGAAGTTTCAACCAAATCTGGAATATCTGCACTCATTCTATAAACACCATTCAATGCAGCATAAAGCGCTTTTACCAAAAGATCTTGGGTTGGCAGCTCCATAACTTTTTGTGGAGTTTCTGTTTCTTTAATTTCTATAAGCAATTCAGGTTCCATAGTTTTCAGTTCCTTCCTAATGTCTTTAGAGAGTTCCTTAACTGTTTTCTCAAAATTGCTTTTATGTTGGGAATCCACTGCAACAATTGCTTTACTTTCTCTCGGTATGGCATTTCGTAAGCTTCCACCGTCAATCTCCGATATCATCATTCCGAATCCCTTTAAACCTTTATATAATAATCTATTCAGAATTTTATTAGAATTTCCCAGTCCTTTATGAATATCCATCCCTGAATGTCCGCCTTGTAACCCTTTGACTTTGATCAAAAATCCTGTTTTGGACTTAGGAGTTGCTATTTCTTTGTATGTTCTTGTAGCAGTTACATCAATTCCTCCGGCACAACCAACTCCAATTTCATCATCCTCCTCTGTGTCCAGATTTAAAAGAATCTCACCCTTTAACAAACCGCCCTTTAAGCCCATGGCTCCGGTCATACCTGTTTCTTCATCAATTGTGAACAATGCTTCAATAGCTGGATGAGGAATATCTTTACTTTCTAATATAGCCATGATTGTTGCCACTCCTAAACCATTATCAGCTCCAAGAGTAGTTCCTTTGGCTTTGACCCAATCACCATCAACATACATTTCTATGCCCTGAGTATCAAAATCAAAATCTGTATCGGCATTTTTTTGATGTACCATATCCAAATGAGACTGCAAAACAACCGTTTTTCTATCCTCCATTCCAGGCGTAGCAGGTTTTTTTATAATGACGTTACCCACTTCATCTTCTAGAGTTTCAAGACCAAGGTTTTTTCCGAATTCTTTCATAAATGCAATAACCCGTTCTTCCTTTTTTGAAGCCCTAGGTACAGCATTTAATTTTGCAAAATTTTTCCACAAATCTTGTGGTTTTAATTTTAATATTTCTGGATTCATTTCATATAATTTAAAGTGCACTCAAAGGTACAAATTGAATTGGTTTTTTTAGTTACATTTGAACAATGATTAGGTACAAAAAAACTTTAATTGCTTTTTCAATTATCCCCATATTCCTTGTAGTTAAACTGCTTGGAAGAAATCATGAATTCATAGAAACATATTATACAAATGGCATGTATCAATTTACATCAAAATTGTTGCGTTATGTTTTTGGATGGTTGCCTTTTTCATTTGGTGATATATTTTATGCCTTAGCCATTTTTTATATGATAAGGTGGCTGGTAAAGAACAGAAAACGATTTACCAAAGACACCAAACGTTGGTTTGTAGATGTATTAAGCTTTGCTTCAATCATATATTTTGCTTTTCATTTGTTTTGGGGAATGAATTATTACAGACTGCCTTTAAATGAATCCTTGGGAATAGAAAAAGAATATACAACAGCCCAATTAATAGATATTACAAAAAGATTAATTAAAAAAACAAATGAAATTCACATTAGCATCACTAATAACGATACTGTAAAAGTAGAGATTCCTTATAGTAAAAGTGAAATTTTGAAAAGAGCTCCTGAAGGCTATTCTAATTTAGAAAAAGATTATCCACATTGGAAATACAAACCTAGCAGCATAAAAAAATCACTGTTTAGTATTCCTTTGACTTACATGGGATTCAGTGGTTATTTAAATCCGTTGACAAATGAAGCTCAAGTAGACGCATTGATCCCGGTTTATAAATTTCCAACAACGACATGTCATGAAATTGCGCATCAGTTAGGCTATGCAGCAGAAAACGAAGCCAATTTTTTAGGTTGTATTGCCTCCATAAACAATGACGATATTTATTTTGTTTACTCCGGATATGCCTTTGCCCTGAGACATTGTGTTAATGAAATTTATAATAGGGATCCTGAATTGTTTCAAAT
>CBDUIO010000017.1:0-17770 GCA_965367355.1 uncultured Flavobacteriaceae bacterium | reverse complement strand
ACCTTTAATTACTCATACAATCAGGTGGAACATCGTGATTTTGAAATTGAAAGTTCCCTTGACCAAAACCTAAGAGTCGGGGCGAATTATAATTTTAATTTCAATCAGCTAAAGGTAGAACCTTTTAAAAAGAATGATTCACTGTTCACGGGAAAATACTGGAAGATTTTAAAAGACTTTAACTTCAACTTACTTCCAACAAGCTTTAGTTTGAATACAGATTTTTTAAGACTGTTCAATAAACAACGATTCAGACAAGTTGGACTAAGTGAAAATGACATTCAGATTCCGGAATTGTTCAGACGTAATTATACCTTCAACATGCAGTACACTTTGAATTACAATATTACAGATGCGCTTAGGTTAAATTTTTCTGCGTCGAACAATAATATTGTAAGGAATTATTTTCAAAACGATTCAGATATTCAAGATCCTGAACTGGATATTTGGGATGGATTCTTCGATTTTGGAGACCCTAATATTCAATCGCAGCAATTGGGAATAAATTATGAGATTCCTATAAATAAGATACCGGTTTTTAGCTTTTTGAATGCGACTTATGCCTATACAGGTAATTTTCAATGGACAAAAGGTTCTGACCTTTATGAAAACTTAAATGTTAATGGAATAAATTATAACTTAGGTAATTCCATACAAAACGCCAATACTCATAATCTAAACACCAATTTAGATATGGATAGGTTTTATAAATATATAGGGTTCGTTAAAAAACCAACCAAGAGAAATCCTAACGCAAGACCTCAAGGTGCAGGACTGCCTCCTGGAGCCAGACCTGATAATAAGGCAGACGACAAAAAGAATAAAATAGATACCAATAAGAATTCTGTTGGACGAAAAATTTACAATACAACAGTTGGGTTATTGACCTCAGTAAAAAGAATTCAGGTAAATTATTCAGAAAATAACGGATCCTTTTTACCTGGTTACCTGCAAACACCAGGATTTATAGGCACCCTAAAACCAACCGCAGGATTCACCTTTGGAAGTCAAAATGATATAAGACGATTTGCTGCCAGAAACGGTTGGCTGACCATCTTCCCAGATTTCAATCAGCAATTTTCTCAAACTAAGAATAGACAACTGGATGTTTCGGCTAGTGTAGAGCCATTGAGTGACTTAAAAATAGATTTGATCGGAACCAGATTATACTCAGAAAACCTGACCGAGAATTATAATACAACAGACACAAATGGAGATGGCTTAAGTGATGTGTATAATTCGTTGATCCAAAACACATATGGGAATTTTAATATTTCCACAGCTTTGATAAAAACAGCCTTTAATAAAAGTGATGAACTCAAATCCCAAACCTTTGATGATTTTAGGGCGAACAGGCTTATAATTGCGAACAGACTGGCAAGGGATTATTATGGTTCATCAACTTATCCGCTTGATTCTGATGGATATCCAGAGGGATTTGGCAGAACCAATCAAGCCGTTTTACTTCCATCCTTCCTTGCCGCTTATACTGGTCAGGATGCGGAGAAGTCAAAATTAGGGGCATTCAGAAATATACCTATCCCAAACTGGACCTTAAAATATACGGGATTAATGAAGCTTAAATGGTTTAAAAAACAATTTAAACGTTTCTCCATAACACATGGATACAGGTCTAATTATACCATTAATCAATTCAGAACCAACCTGGAAGGAGTGCAGGCATTGGACAATGAAATAGATACTGATGATTTTGATGTCAATGGAAACTTATATAACAGAAATTTGTACACCAATATAAATTTATCTGAAATGTTCAGTCCTCTGATAAGATTGGATTTTGAAATGAAGAACTCTGTCAAAATTCTTACTGAAATTAAAAAGGATAGGGTCCTATCTTTAAGTTTTGACAATAACCTCTTAACTGAAATTATTGGTAACGAATATATAGTAGGTTTAGGATACAGAATTAAAGATGTTAGGATAAAATCAAAACTTGCGGGACCAAAAAAATCTGTGGTTAGCGATTTAAATTTAAAGGCAGATGTTTCTGTCAGGGATAACAAAACAATTATTCGTTATCTCGATCTAGAAAATAATCAGGTAACTGCCGGACAAACCATTTGGGGCCTTAATTTTACCGGGGATTATGCATTCAGCAAAAACCTGACAGGTATATTTTATTTTGATTATACGTTTTCCAAATACGCAATTTCAACCGCTTTTCCGCAATCCACGATTCGATCTGGTATAACTTTAAGATATAATTTTGGTAATTAACCAAATGTAGTTTGATATTACGGTTTGAATAAATAAATTTGTTGACATTAAAAACTTAAAAACAAGTAAATGAACATTCCATCAGAATTAAAATACACAAAAGATCATGAATGGGTCAAAGTGGAGGGCGATATTGTAACTGTAGGTATAACAGACTTTGCTCAAGGAGAATTAGGAGACATAGTATATGTTGAGGTTGAAACTGTTGATGAAACTTTGGATGCAGAAGAAGTTTTTGGGACGGTGGAAGCCGTTAAAACGGTTTCTGATCTGTTTTTACCGGTTTCCGGTGAGATTATCGAATTTAATGAGTCATTGGAAGATGAACCCGAAAAAGTGAATACAGATCCTTACGGAGAAGGATGGATGGTTAAAATAAAAATGTCGGACAAATCTCAGTTGGATGGTTTATTGGATGCCGATGCTTACAAAGCTTTAATTGGTGCGTAAAAACTTATATTTAATTTCTTCAATACTATTAATTGTATTTTTAACTTTTATCAGTTTAAAAGAAACTTTTTCACTAGCATCTAAATTTGTTTCCTTTTTCGATAAAATTGTTCATACTTGCGCTTACATAGTCCTTATTTTTTTTTGGTGTCGCTCACTAATGTATTTAAAACCGAAGTATTCGCTAAAAAAAAATATAATAGTTGTTGCCATATTTTTATTTCTTTACGGCATAATTATTGAGGTACTTCAATCAAAAATTACATTAAACAGAGTGGGAGAATATCAAGACATTCTGGCAAATGTTTTAGGAATTTTTTTAGGAGCTCTTATATTTCGATATATTCGTAAGTTGGAGTTAAATTATAACAAAGGTTTGTTTTTTTGATAAATATTTGGTTATTTTAGCAAACCTGTTAAAAACATAAGAAGATATGGAACCGAAAAAAAGTAAAAAGGCAGATGTGACCAGAAACAGTAAACTGTATATGGCAGTTGGACTGGTCTTAATGTTATTCATCACTTATCAAGCGATCAATCATAAAACATATGATAAATCTGCGATAGACATAGGTCAACTGAATCTCGATGAAGAATTGGTTGAAGAAATTCCAATTACACAACAATTACAAACACCACCACCTCCACCACCACCTCCGGCAGCTCCTGAAGTTATAGAAGTTGTTGAAGATGAGCAGGAAGTTGAAGAAACTGTGATCGAATCTTCAGAAACCGACATGGAAGAAGAAATTGTTGAGGTAGAAGAAGTAGAAGTAGAGGAAGTTGAAGAAGATATAGAAGTTCCTTTCGCAGTTATTGAAAATGTGCCAATTTATCCGGGTTGTGAAAAAGGAAATAATGCAGCTAAAAAGGCTTGTATGTCTGAACAGATAAGTAAATTCGTTCAGAAAAAATTCAACACTGAATTAGCAGGAGAATTAGGATTAACAGGTAGACAGCGTATCAATGTAATATTCAAAATTGATAAAAATGGAAATATTACAGGCGTGCGATCAAGAGCTCCACATCCAAGACTGGAAGCTGAAGCAGCTCGGGTAATCAATATGTTACCTAAAATGAAACCGGGTATGCAACGTGGTAAAGCGGTTATCGTTCCTTATTCTTTACCAATTGTGTTCCAGGTTCAGGATTAAAAATTTAAGTTATAGAAATATATAAAACCGTTAGCTTTTTAGTTAACGGTTTTTTTATGGCATTGTAAAAAATATAGTATCTTTCGACTTATTAAATTTAAATACAAATAATGAAGAAATTATTCCTACTAATAATTCTTATTTCGTTGCAAACTAACCTATTCTCGCAGGACCTTTCCAATTACGAAAAACCGCCTATTTTCCCGGAATGTGATTCCATCCCGATACAAGACACTAAGTTATGTTTTAATAATACATTGTTTCAGTTCATCTTTGATAATTTTCAGGTGCCTCAAACAGTAATTGATGAAAACTATAAAGGAGAAGTAGCCGTGCTTTTTGAGGTAACTGAAAAGGGCAATTTTAAGCTTTTATACATAGATGCAATGTATAAGGAACTTAAAGACGAAGCAACAAGAGTTTTTGGAGAATTACCTGTTATAAAGCCCGCCACTTACAATGGAAATCCAACGTATGCCAAGTATAGTATTTCAATAAAAATTCCATTGCAAAACCAAACAAGTCAAGGCAGTACTGCAAAAGAATTTATTGAATCCAATGAAGTTATTCATCCTGCAAAACAGGAAATAGATAACATTAATAAAAGCATCAAACCTTATGAAGATCTTGAATATTCAAGTCATTTGAATATTCCTTTCACACATAGTTTTTATTCAATTTTCGACCAGAACATGAATCTCATAGGAACCAATAGTCATACAGGTTCCAAGCCTTTCATCTACTCTGATGTATCACCATATTATGATTTGAAAGATCGAAGAAATAGCCTTACAAAAGAATCAGATTCCTGGTGGGAAAACAAGCTGTTGAATGAACATTTAATTAAGTTGCAGGGAAACAATTACTGGTTTACTTTAGATCCTATTTTTGATCTTTCTGTTGGTAAAGACACAGATGCCGAGTTCAATTCTACTTTCAACAATACTCGAGGTGTTATGTTTCAGGGAGGAATTGGCAAGAAATTGAATTTTTATACCTCGGTTTTTGAAAGTCAGGGACGTTTTGCACAATATTATAATCAATATGCCGAAAGTTTAGGAAAACCAAATTCTGATACTGAAGTGGCCATTGTTCCCGGTCGCGGAATAGCTAAACGGTTTAAAGAGGATGCTCTCGATTATCCTGTTGCCGAAGGCTATTTATCATTTACTCCCAGTAAATACATGAATATTCAGTTTGGTCATGGGAAAAACTTTATTGGTGATGGATACAGATCATTACTCCTAAGCGATGTAGCAAGTCCGAACACTTTTTTTAAACTAAATACAAATTTCTGGAAAATAAAGTACACCAATACCTGGATGTGGTTGCGCGATGTAAGACCGGAAGTAGAGGAAGATGGAGCTTTCTTAACAAAGTACATGGCGAACCATTATTTAAGTTTAAATGTCTCAAAACGATTGAATATTGGGCTGTTCGAATCGGTTATGTGGGTAGATAGTAATGGAAGAGGGTTTGATATTAATTATTTAAATCCTGTAATATTCTACAGAGCCATTGAATTTGAATCAGGACAAGATGCCGGTAATGCGGTTTTAGGAGCTACTGCAAAATATAAATTGAATGACAATGTGAATTTTTACGGACAATTCATTTTGGACGAATTTTCTTTGGATGATATAAAAGATGGAAATAAAAGTTATAAGAATAAATTTGGCTATCAAATAGGAGCTAAATATTACAACGCCTTCAAGGTAAAGAATTTATTTCTTCAACTAGAATATAACCAGGTAAGACCATACACCTATTCTCATCCATCAATTGTTCTAAATTATGGCCATGCAAATCAGTCAATGGCACATATTTGGGGTTCTAATTTCAAGGAATTCATTGTCATTGGAAGATATAACTATAAAAGATGGTTTGGAGATGCAAAAATAATAATAGGAAAGAGAGGGTTTGATTTTAATACTGCTGAAGACGATTCTAATTACGGAGGCGATATCTACAAAAACTATTTTGACAGAGTTAGTGATATTAATAATGAGATTGGTCAAGGGAATACGACGGAGTCATTTTATTTAGAATTGGAGGGTGGATATTTACTTAATCCAACAACCAATCTTAAAATTTTCTTCAATATAAAAAACAGAAATTTTGTTCCAAAAGTGGATACTCAATCTACATTTGACAATAGCACCGTTTGGTTCAATATAGGATTGCGAACAGATATATTTAATTGGTATTTCGATTTGTAGAATTAACTTTTCAAAGTATCTTTGCTCGCTCAAATGAGTAACGCAAAGTTGAATAATACAGAAACGACACTGCTACCGGTTTCATTTATTTCGAATTTTAAGGAAATAACCAAAATCAGGCTTTCTATAAGCGTGGTGTTTTCTTCGCTTGCAGGGTATTTACTAGGGGCCAATTTTGTAGATATCAAAACATTTATCTTATTAGCGATTGGCGGATACTGCATGGTTGGAGCCTCTAATGCTTATAATCAAATTATTGAAAAGGATCTGGATGCTTTAATGATAAGAACCCAGAATAGGCCTATTCCATCTGGCAGAATGACGGTGAACCAGGCATTTGTCATTGCCGTTTTATTAACATTGATCGGTATTGGGATTCTATATACAATAAACCCTAAAACGGCCATGTTTGGGGCGGTTTCTATTTTTCTCTATACAAGCATATACACACCATTAAAATTAAAAACGCCCTTTTCAGTTTTTGTAGGAGCCATTCCTGGAGCCATTCCGTTTATGTTGGGTTGGGTAGCTGCGACCAATGATTTTGGTATTGAACCAGGAACTTTGTTTATGATTCAGTTCTTTTGGCAATTTCCCCATTTTTGGTCAATAGGCTGGTTTTTATATGAGGATTACGAACGAGCAGGATTTTTTATGTTGCCTACTAAAAAAAGAGATAGAGGAACGGCTATTCAAATAATTGCCTATACAGTATGGACTATTTTAGCTTCCATTCTTCCGGTTTTCGGATTTACAGGGAGTTTAAAACTTTCGGTTGTGGCGGCAATAATTGTATTTTTATTTGGATTGGTAATGTTGTATTTTGCAATTCTATTATTTCAAAAAATGACAGCAAAGGCTGCAAAGCAATTAATGCTGGCAAGTGTATCTTACATTACACTCCTCCAAATAGTTTATGTATTAGATAAGTTTATAAGATAATGGATTTAACAGAAGGAACCTTACAAGAAAAGAACATCAGAGCAAAGAAAATGATGCTGTGGTTTGGTATTGCATCCCTTATTATGTCATTTGCAGGCTGGACCAGTGCCTATGTGGTGAGTAGTACCAGAGAAGATTGGTTAAAAGATTTTCAGTTGCCGGATGCGTTTATTATAAGCACAATTCTTATTATAATAAGTAGTTTCACATTTATTTTTGCAAAAAATGCGATTAAAAAAAGCAATAGATTACAAACAACTATATTTCTGTTCCTTACTTTAATTTTAGGATTATTTTTTATAAATAATCAATTTAAAGGATTTCGTGAGATAATTGATGCCGGTTATAACTTTACAGGGCCAACAAGTAATATTACAATGTCCTATATCTACCTGATTGCAGTTGTGCATATTGCGCATGTTGTAGTGGCGATAATCAGTTTATTGGTCGTAATTTATAATCATTTTAAACAACGATACGATTCAAAAAATTTATTGGGTTTAGAACTGGCGGCTACTTTCTGGCATTTTGTAGATATTTTGTGGCTTTACCTGTTTTTGTTTTTATATTTCTATAAATAAATTAAATGTTTATTTTTGTTCAAATTTTAATAAAAGACGTTTTATGGATACGACAGTTGTAAATACTGGAACAGAAGGAAAAGCTTGGGGAGGAGGTCAAAAACCGTTAAAAGCAAGTTACGGTAAGTTGATGATGTGGTTTTTCATTGTTTCTGACGCTTTGACTTTTTCAGGATTTCTAGCCGCATATGGTTTTTCAAGATTTAAATTTATTGATTCTTGGCCTATAGCAGATGAGGTTTTTACACACGTACCTTTTTTACATGGTCAGGAATTACCAATGATTTACGTAGCCTTTATGACGTTTATTCTTATCATGTCTTCTGTCACAATGGTATTAGCTGTTGATGCAGGTCATAAAATGAATAAATCAAAGGTTACACTGTATTTATTCTTAACAATAATAGGTGGTTTGATATTCGTAGGTTCTCAGGCATGGGAATGGGCTACTTTTATAAAAGGCGATTATGGAGCGGTGCAAACCAGAGGTGGAAACATTCTTCAGTTTGTTGATAAAGAAGGTAAGAGAGTCGCTTTAAATGATTTTGTTGTTGCCGGCGAAAGAGAAAGAGTGGCACAAGATCGAAATGACGGAATATGGTTCGTTAAAGAATCGGCATTACCAACTTATACAATGGATGAAGTTATAACCGGCTTTGAATCAAATCCGGATCTTTTAGTAAGAACTCAATTACTTGATGTTCATGGAAAAAAGACTGTGCTGCCCAGAGAAGAATCTCTTACACAGTTAAAAACGAACGGTAAAAATGTTGTGGAAGGTGCAAATTTGAAAGCAAATGAATATGGATCTCCTTTATTTGCCGATTTCTTTTTCTTCATAACAGGCTTTCATGGATTCCATGTATTCTCCGGAGTTGTTATAAATATTATTATATTTTTCAACGTCATTTTAGGAACCTATGAGAGACGTAAGAATTATGAAATGGTTGAGAAGGTTGGTCTTTATTGGCACTTTGTAGACTTAGTTTGGGTATTTGTATTTACTTTCTTTTACCTTGTTTAATTTAGAAATAGGAAATTATTATGGCACACGATCATAAATTAGAAATATTTAGAGGATTAATAAAATTCAAATCAAATACAGATAAGATTTGGGGTGTATTGGTGTTTTTAACTATCGTCACAGGAGTTGAAGTGGTGTTAGGGATTTATAAGCCCGAAGGATTATTTGTGAAGGTACTAGGAATGAAAGCCCTTAACTGGATATTCATTTTACTTACAATTGTAAAAGCTTACTACATTACCTGGGATTTCATGCACATGCGTGATGAAACACCCGCGCTAAAGAGAATGGTGGTCTGGACTGCAATTTTCTTAATTTGTTACTTACTGTTCATACTTCTTCAAGAAGGAGGATATGTTTTTGATGTCTATGATGATGGATATATTAAACACGATTTTTAATTTCGTTAAATAATAGTAAAAGGCGGTTTATTTAGACCGCCTTTTTTTATTTTTGCACTATGAAAATCAGAGATCTTAAAAATAAAACCATTCTAGGAATTTTATTTATTCTCCCTGTTATTTTCCTGCTATTCTTATATCCATCAACAAATAATTATAATCCTTTAGAGATCGTTCAAACCGATGTCCTTGAATTATCCAATTTCACTTCGGAAAGTGGAGAAGATATTCGATTAGAAGGCAATTTAACCTTGTTGGGCTTTTTAGGTCGTGATGCTCATAGTAAGGCGCTGCCTGCTTTGAATCTGAAAGAACTGATTTATGACAAATTTAAAGGGTTTAAGAAATTTCAAATCATTATGCTCGTACCTGAGGGAAGTGAAAATGAAGTCAATAAATTAGAAAAGGAATTATATCAATATGATAAACTGAAATATTGGCATTTTGCATATGGAGATCCCGATGAAATCATCAAGGTCTTTAAAAGTTTGAAGTCTCATATTGATCTAGACAACAATTTTGCTTCAAACCATGTATTTATTATTGATAAAGAAAAAAATCAAAGAGGCAGATTAGATGACAGAGATAAAAAGGAAAAGGAAAAGAATGCTGCTGTATATCCGCTGCTGTCTTACGACTGTATTGAGGTCGCGGAATTGAAGAATAAAATGGCCGGCGAAGACATGAGAGTTTTATTTACCGAATACAGACAAAAAAGAAAAGGAGATTTTAATACCGATTCTAGAAGAGAACAAGATTTAAAAGGAAATAATGAAGAAAACTAATTATTCATACGTAGGCATATCATTTATCATATTGGTATTCGGGATCATTTTTATTCCAAGAATTGTTGAAAGATTTAAAAGTGGCGATATTACTCGTAATGAAAGAATGAGCAAAAGCAATATTGAAGATCATAAAGATAGCTCATCAAAAAAGTTATCATATCTTGAAATCAATGGAGAAAGGAAAACAGTTCCAGAATTTGAATTTACCGATCAAAATGGTAAAACAATAACAAATTTAGATTATGATGGAAAGGTTTATGTCGTAGAATTCTTTTTTACTACATGTCCTACAATTTGCCCTAAAATGAATTTTAACCTCATTCAAATACAAAATTATTTTAAAGAGTATGAAAATGATTTTGGAGTGGCATCATTTACGATAAATCCGGTAAATGACAGAGCAGAAGTGTTAAAAGCTTATGCCGATAAATATGGTGTTACAAACCCTAATTGGCATTTAATGACAGGTGACAGAGATGCCATTTATGAATTGGCAAATCAAGGATTCAATATATATGTAGGCCAAAACGATGAAGCAGAGGGCGGGTTTGAACATTCCGGTAATTTTGCTTTAATTGATAAAAACGGATTCATCAGATCCAGAAAAGATGCATTTGGAAATCCTAAAATATTCTATAAAGGAATAGTGAGTGAAGAAGAAAAGATGGATGAAGATGGTGAAGAAGAAGAAATAAGTATGCTGAAGGAGGATATTAAAAAATTGCTGGATGAATAAGGATAATATCATTTTAGACGAAAAAAAATATAATAAATGGATAGTGGCATTATCAATAGTAATTCCAATAGTTGTAGCCGCCTTATTCGGAATTAAAATTGATGCTGAATTACCCGTATTCTTGCCGCCAATTTATGCAAGCATTAATGCCTTAACAGCCGTAGTGTTGATCATTGCAGTATGGGCAATTAAGAATAAAAAAAGACAGCTGCATGAAAACCTTATGAAATTTGCTATTGGCTTATCCATAATCTTTTTAGTTATGTATGTAGCTTATCACATGACAAGTGAATCAACAAAGTTTGGAGGTGAAGGAACTATAAAATATATTTATTATTTTATATTATTTACTCACATAATATTATCGGTTATGGTAATTCCATTTGTATTGATTACATATGTCAGGGCTATAACAAATAATTTTGAAAGACATAAAAAAATAGCAAAGATCACCTTTCCACTTTGGTTATATGTCGCCATTACAGGAGTAATTGTTTATTTGATGATCTCTCCATATTATGCTTAAAACCAAATGTCATTCTGAGCGCAGTCGAAGAATCTTAGATTTTTATTTAAAATGAAAAATAAAATCATCTTTTTTCTTTTCTCTTTCATCTTTTTTCTAAAAGCAAATGCGCAATGCGCCATGTGTCGTGCTGTACTGGAAAGTGAAGAAGGTCAAAGTGCTGCAAAAGGAATAAATGACGGAATAGTCTATTTGATGTTAATTCCATATTTACTCGTTGGTGGTATAGGATATATTATTTACTACAAATTCTTCCGAACAAAAAAAAACTGAGTTAATTACATTAATGGTGTAACATTCTTGGTTTTTCATAGTCTTATTTATATCAATCAATCAAAAAGAATCAATTCTTAACAGTTTATTGGCAATACTATTTACTGGTTTTAATAATTTTGGTTGACTATAACCATCAGAATTATGATTGAAATTAAAGATTTACATAAATCTTACGAAATAGGAACACATTCCTTACATGTATTAAAAGGCATTAATTTTAACGTTGGGAAAGGAGAACTGGTGGCCATAATGGGTTCTTCAGGATCTGGAAAATCTACTTTGCTCAATATAATTGGGATGCTGGATGAAGGTCAGGAAGGTACTTACACGCTTGACGGTGTCCTTATTAAAAATTTAAATGAAAAAGTTGCCGCTCGTTATCGCAATGAGTTCTTAGGTTTTATCTTTCAGTCTTTTAATCTTATTAATTATAAAAATGCATTGGACAATGTTGCGTTGCCATTGTACTATCAAGGTATAAAACGTAATGAACGTAATGAACGTGCTATGCATTATCTGGAAAAAGTAGGTCTTGCAGATTGGCGAAACCATTTGCCTAGTGAGTTGTCAGGAGGTCAAAATCAGCGTGTGGCAATAGCAAGGGCATTAGCCAGTAATCCTAAAGTAATTCTGGCTGATGAGCCAACGGGAGCATTAGACAGTACCACTTCTCATGAAGTAATGGAACTAATACAAAGCATTAGTGATGAAGGTAAAACCATTTTAATTGTTACTCACGAAAATGACATTGCACATATGTGTAAACGTATAGTGGATTTAAAGGATGGTGTAATTACCGATGATAAAGTAATTGATCAGGTTAAAATTACTGCAAATGTTTAATATAGAGCGTTGGCAGGAAATATTCGAAACCATTCGTAAAAATAAATTACGAACTTTTTTAACAGGTCTTTCTGTCGCTTCAGGTATTTTTATTCTGGTCATTCTGTTAGGATTTGGACAAGGTCTGTCCAATGGAATTGATAAAGAATTTTCTAATGATGCTTCTAACACAGTTTGGTTTTGGTCACAGGCAACCTCCAAGGAATATAAAGGGATGAATCCAGGGCGCAGAATTGAATTTGAGAATGAAAACTTCGATCATTTGGTTAAAAAACATGAAGACGAATTAGAATATAAATCCTCGGTTGTTAGAATTTGGCAGGGTCAGGTAAACTATAAAAATGAAAGCGGAAATTATAGGGTGGAAGGTGCGTATCCCGATTTTCAATTTATAGAAAATACAAGCCCGGTTCAGGGAAGGTTTTTTAATTTTATGGATCATCAAAATATAGAAAAAGTTGCTGTAATTGGGAATAAAGTAAAGGAAGAGATATTTAAAAATGAAGATCCAATAGCCAAACAACTCCAGATAAATGGTATTAATTTTAAAGTGATAGGAGTGTATTCAGATCCTGGAGGAGAACGTGAGGAAACCAGGATATTTATTCCATTATCAACTTCTCAACGTGTGTTTAACGGCAGTAACAAGGTGCGACTACTTACCTTTTCGTTGAAACCACAAAAAACATTTGATGAATCGGTTGAGGCTTCCATAAAGTTTGCAGCAGAAGTAGATCAATATCTTAAGCAGGCTCATATTGTGGCGCCTGATGACACGAGAGCTATTGGAACCAATAATACATTAGAAAATGTTAAACGTTTTCATACACTTACAAATAACATAAAGTTGTTCTTTTGGTTCGTAGGTATCTGTACCATTATTGCGGGTGTGGTTGGGGTTAGTAATATTATGCTCATTATCGTAAAGGAAAGAACTAAAGAAATTGGAATACGTAAAGCGATTGGCGCACGACCCTGGTCTATTATTGGTATGATACTTCATGAAGCAATTTTTGTAACGGCATTTGCGGGGTTTGCAGGACTTATATTAAGTATGGGACTATTAGAAATTATTGGACCAAATATAGAAATCGATTATATAGTTAATCCCACAGTTAATTTTAGGGTTGCTATTACAACAGTTTTTATTTTGATTATAGCTGGTGCTATTGCCGGATTTTTTCCTGCATATAAAGCGGCAAAAATTAAGCCTATAGTGGCTTTAAGAGAAGAATAAGATGTTTAACAGAGAACGTTGGAATGAAATACTTGAAGCTTTAACAAGCAATATGTTCAGAACCTTAATGACTTCATTTGGAGTATTTTGGGGTATTTACATACTTATTATTTTACTTGCGGCTCAAAAAGGTTTTGAAAAAGGGGTTAAACAGGATTTTGGTGATATAGCTACCAATACCATGTTTGTATGGACCCAAGGTGTTTCTAAACCATATAAGGGTCTTCCAAAGGGAAGAAGGTTTACTTACAGAGTAGATGACGTAAAAGCCATAAAAGACAATGTTCCTGATTTAAGATTTATTTCTCCTCGAAATCAATTGGGTGGTTTTGGAGGCAACAATAATGTGGTCAGGGGTTTAAGAACTGGAGCTTTTAATGTTTATGGTGACTACCCTGAAATTATTAAACAGGAACCCATGGCAATCACCAATGGGCGATTTATAAATTATAACGATATAAATGAAAGTAGAAAAGTTGCGGTTATTGGTGAAGGTGTTCAAAATGAAATGTATGAAAAAGGTGAAAACGTACTGAATACTTACATAAAGATTAATGGCGTAAATTTCACAGTTATCGGCACTTATAAAAAAAGGAGTAATGAAGGTGATGGTGAAGAAGGTCAGAAACAGATCTTTGTGCCTTTTACGGCATTTTCCCAGGCATTTAACAGAGCAGATAGAGTAGGTTGGTTCGCAATTACAGCTGTTGATGGTACGCCCATCACGAGTATAAAAGAAAAAGTTTTTGACGTATTAAAAGAACGACATACCATTCACCCTGAGGACAATAGGGCAATTGGTCACTTTGATCTTTTTGCTGAATATAACAAAGTAGAAAGATTATTCGGAGCTTTAAATGTAGTTGCCTATGTGGTAGGAATATTGGTGTTATTATCCGGAATTATTGGTATATCCAATATTATGTTAATAGTTGTAAAAGAACGTACAAAGGAAATTGGAATAAGAAGAGCTTTAGGAGCCTCGCCCTGGTCCATTAGGGGTCAGATTTTGATGGAATCCATATTTCTAACTATTATATCAGGAATGGTAGGTATTGTTTTTGGGACCCTTACTATTTATGGCATCAACTCACTGATGGAAGCAAGTGGTCCTGTGGATATGTTCAGCAACCCTAGCGTAAACCTTTCGGTTATTATAATTGCTTTAACCATTTTAATAGTCTCAGGTTTGTTTGCCGGTTTCATTCCGGCACAGAACGCTATTAGAATTAAACCGGTTGAAGCTTTAAAAACGGAATGATTAACAGTAATTAATTATTAATCTAAATAAAAATGAAGCATCTGTTAATTAAATTTTGATTCTACAAAATCACTAAACAGATGTTAATTGTGACCAATTAAAAATAAAATATCAACACATGAAACGATCAGTAACTATTATCACCTTAATTGTCATTGCTATTCTCTTTGGAGGATCCTTGTACTATCTATATATGAAAAATGCAGAAGATCCTGTTGTTTATGAAACAGAGACTGCAACCACAAAAACCATAGTTAAAAAAACAGTTGCTACAGGTAGTATAGTGCCAAAAGAAGAGGTATTAATAAAGCCAAATATTTCAGGAATCATTGACGAGATTTTTGTTGAAGCCGGTGATATTATAAAAAGAGGTGATTTAATAGCTAAAGTAAAAGTAGTTCCAAATGTATCCTCGCTTACAAGTGCAAAAAACAATATTAATTCTGCTAAAACCCAAGTAGAGGCAGCAAGATTGGCATTAGAAAATGAGAGTAATATTTATAACAGGCAGAAAGCTCTTTTTGACAAAGGTGTTATATCCGCCAATGAGTTTGATACAGCTCAACTAACTTATAACCAAGCTCAACAGCGATACAATCAGGAAAAGGTGAATCTAATTGCTGCACAACAAAATTTCGATATTATAAAAACAGGAACAACTCGAGGGTTGGGCGCATCTGCCAATACAGAAATTAGAGCCACTGTTTCGGGTATGGTCCTGGATGTTCCGGTAAAAACAGGGAATCAGGTTATTGAAGCTAATAATTTTAATGACGGAACCACAATAGCAACGTTGGCTGATGTTGAAAAAATGATTTTTGAAGGTAAAGTAGACGAATCTGAAGTTGGTAAAATAAAAGAAAACCTTCCTTTGGAAATTACGGTGGGAGCTATTGAAAACAAAAAATTTGATGCGATTTTAGACTATATAGCTCCTAAAGGGGTTGAAGAAAATGGAGCCATTCAATTTGAAATAAAGGGAACTTTAAACAAAACAGACACGACATTCATAAGAGCAGGTTTAAGTGCTAATGCCTCAATCATTTTAGCAAAAGTTGATAGTGTGATGGCTTTAAAGGAGGCTTTAATACAGTTTGATTCTAAAACTCAGGATCCATTTGTTGAAATAGAAACAGGAGATCAAAAATTTGAAAGGAAGGATGTGGAATTAGGGATTAGTGATGGAATTTTTGTAGAAGTTAAGAATGGAATTAATAAAGACGATAAAATAAAAGTTTGGAACCAAATTAAACCTAATACTTTCAGAAATTAAACTAAATTTGTGTTTCGGTTCATAAAAACTGTAACACATTTAAATATCCTTAGACATATATTTAAATTATGAAAAAATCAATCATTGTATTTTTTGTTTTATTTGGAATTGCCACTCAGGCTCAAGTAAAAAAATGGACCCTTAAAGAGTGCGTAGATTATGCCATAGATAAAAATATTAGTATACAACAATCTGAATTAGATCTGGAAGTTCGGGAAATTAATAAAAAGGATGCCATTGGAAGCTTTCTTCCCAATCTGAATGCACGAGCTTCACATTCCTGGAATATTGGTTTAGCTCAAAACCCAATAACATTTGATGCTGTTACATCTACAACTAAAAACCTTTCCGGAGGTATTAGTTCTAGCATTGATATATATCAAGGGTTGACCAGAGTAAATCAATTACATAAATCTAATTTAGCGATTCTTGCAAGTCAGTATCAATTAGAGAATATGAAAAGTGATATTTCTTTATTTGTTGCTAATTCATTTTTACAAATTCTTTTTAACAAAGAACAGATTAAGGTTCTGGCGTCACAGATTAATGTGACGAGATCTGAATTAGAAAGAACTCAGGAACTAATTGAAGCCGGTGTGGTTCCGGAAGGAGACCTGTTAGAAGTTAAAGCTACATTATCCGGACAGGAGCAACAATTAGTAATGGCAGAGAATGCCCTATACCTATCAAAACTATCCTTAGCTCAGTTATTATTGATTACTGATTATGACAACTTTGATATAGTGGATATGGATTATTTAATTCCGGTTTCAGATATATTAAACCAATCTCCGGAAATAATTTTTGATAAGGCAAAAGAAACGCGTAAGGAAATTTTAATTGCTGAGACAGACGCAAAAATAGCTGAATACGATTTAAAAATTGCTCGTGGAAATTTGCAGCCTTCTATAACAGGTAATTACTCATTTAGTTCTAATTATTTTAGATCAGAACTGTTTGATACAGATGACTTTGAAACACAAATGACTGATAATAAGCAGCATAATTTCTTCGTTCAGTTGAATATTCCTATTTTTAATCGATTCACTGGCAGGAACGATATAAAAAGAAATAAAATAAATGTAGAGAGAGCCAAAAATCAATTAGAGCAAGAGAAGCTGGATCTACAGAGTACGGTCTACCAGGCTTACAACGATGCAAAAGGAGCTCTTAAGGCTTATGAAGCGGCAGTTAATACATTAAATGCTCGAGAATTGGCATATAATTTTTCGCAGGAAAGATACAATGTTGGACTGTTAAACGCTTTTGATTTTAGCCAGTCTCAAAATCAGTATGTTGCTGCTCAAAGTGAAGTCGTTAGAACCAAATACGATTTTATATTTAAATTAAAAGTATTGGAATTTTACTTTGGGATTCCAATTACAGAGATAAATTAACCATCATGAGTAAAAAGACACTTTATATTGTAATTATTTCAGTTGTAGTACTACTTACCCTTTTAATCGTAGGGAAAAAAGCAGGCTGGTTCGGGAAACAAGGAAATTTTAAAGAAATTGAAACTGAAAAAATTTCCAAAATTGATATTATTGAAACCGTTTCTGCAACCGGAAAAATACAACCTGAAGTTGAAGTTAAATTATCTAGTGAAGTATCGGGAGAAATTATTGAACTTCCGGTTGTTGAAGGGCAACAAGTTAAAAAAGGTGATTTACTGGTTAAGGTAAATCCTGATATTTATCAATCAAGTTTAAATCGTTCACAAGCTACTTTACAGAATACCAGAGCGGGATTAAATCAGGCAGAAGCTACGCTTAAAGAAGCAAAAGCAAATTACGATAGAAACAAACAATTGTTTGAAAA
>CBDUIO010000016.1:0-18487 GCA_965367355.1 uncultured Flavobacteriaceae bacterium | reverse complement strand
TTATTTCCAATTTTGACTGCCATCATATCCCAGATAAACTTTCTTGAAGTTGCAAATCCGAAATCACGAACATTTTCTGCATGAAGTTTCCACGTTTTTTTAGCTGTACTTTTAGATTTTTCAGCTAATTCTGCTTCTTCCTGTGTAACAATTAAAACAGGTTCGTCATAAGATTTTTTCGCTTTTTCAAAGCGTTTCATCATTTCCTTTGTAAAAACTTCCTTTCTGTTTATCAGGCGTCCTGTGGCATCAAGAATATGATCGGCCGGAACTGTTATGTTAACCTGATAATCTCCAAATGGCAAAGCGAATTCATCTCGTCCCCAGAATTGTGAATTCTGCCATCCTTCAACATCACTGTATACAGCCATTCTTGGAAAGAACTGGGCAATGACATACGCTCTGTTACCGTCTTCAGGAAAGTACTCAAAACCAGATCGTCCTCCCTGATTAACATGGTCGTTGATATTGTACCACCATTTTATGGAAAAGGAATACTTTTCACCTGGAGCCAATGGCTTTGGAATATCTATCCGCATCATTGTCATATTGATGACATAAGGAATTGTATTCCCACTGGTGTCCTTTACTTCTTGTATTTTAAATCCGCCGTCAAAAGTTTTACCCATAAATTTGTCAACAAAACCAGAAGCACGATTCATAGTAGAAACTCCATCACTTTCAATAAGAGGTGATTTGGAATCATTTGCTCTTTTATTCTGATCCAATTGCACCCATAAATAAGTTAGATCATCAGGTGAATTGTTGGTATAAGTAATGGTTTCAAAGCCATAGATCCGGGCATTTTCATCATCTAATTCTATATCTATTTTATAGTCAGCCTTTTGCTGATAGTAAGCTGGTCCCGGAGCTCCGGAAGCAGACCTAAACATATTGGGAGTTGAGAATTCATCATACAATTGCTTGAACTTATTGTTATTGGTATGTCCTAGCTCTCTTTCCTTTGGCTTATCTTCTTGTGCAAACGATGTGAACGAAATGAATAGTAACGGAAGTAATAAGTGTTGTAATGTCTTCATTTATATAGGGTATGAGTAAAAAAGCGTGTGAAATTAAGAATTTTTAAGGTTATTTTGTGGTTTATTCCAAATTTAACACTCCTTTATCGTTTTCCTTTATAAGCAATATAGTTTTATTAACTGAGTGGATCTTAAACCGAACCATGTTTTTCTGGTCCGGAAACATTTCATATAGTAATTTATTTTCAACTTTTATTGATGAAATCCGGTCAATATTTTGAATTTCCAGATAGCAAAGTATCATATCATCTTCATACTCTTTCCCCAGAAAATCAAATGAAAAATCCTTAAGATTAATAGTGATCTTTAGTTTGTCTTTTAAATATTTTTCAATATAATAGTTGGTTTCGATATTCTCTTTTTCAGTATCTAAGGTCAAACCTTCATCAAATCGATTCCTTAAAACATTCTCAAAATCATCAATAAAAATGCGTGTGATTATTTGAACCGATCTTTCTTCCTTGACATATTCAATTTCTGTTAAACTAACATAATATTTATGCATGGTTTTAAAGGAAACTAAAGACAGGACAATTATAAACAGAAGTATTTTTAGTTTTGGCATGTAAGCTAAATGTATCTTATTACTGTTGTGGCAAAAAACATTCCAAAATTATCAATCCCGGGCATTATCCGATTTCAAAAATTTCTTACTCTCGGCATATAAATGATCGATAAGGAGAATCTCCTTTCCTTTTTCCAGATAATCAAAATTAAATTGGTCTGCCTCTACAAATGCAATAAATTCCTCAATTCTATCTTCCGGAATATTGAAACTCTTAATTAAAAATTCCTTACCATAGAGATCCTTCAAATCCAACTGTGATATTCCTTTTAGCTTTTTTTCCATTTTCTCCTTTTCCGTTTTGAAAACAGGTTTTATTAAGCCGCCCAGAATCTTGACGAGATCAGGACTATATTGAAATTGCTGAGGAGTCATGGCTACATTGACGACTTCAGATTTGTAGTCATCTGTAAAATCAAATCCATATAAATCATTAACTCCAAAATAGATGGCGTCTAAATGTGGATTGAAGGTTTCAACGCTCTTAACATCAGCTATGATATTGCCCGTTAACATATCATATGGCGTAATAACAACCTCATCGAGTTTATTGATTCTTTCTACAAGATATACCGTAACATATCTATTGGACAATATTTTATCATCAATTGTTATATTGAATTTTTCAAACTGCAATGCTGAAAACTCTATTATATCATTCAATCTAACCTCAATTGTAAATTCACCCTTGTTATTCGTAATAGTTCCTTTATTGGAAGAGGTATTAAAAACCGTTACACCTTCAACATCATTGGCACTGACTATTATTCTTCCGTTAATCTCAACACGCTGTATGATCTGTGCATTTGAATCAAAGGGCAGGACACAAATAAAAAGAAAAAAAAGGAAGATTTTCATGATGATTAGTTTATTGTTATAAAGAAACTATTTATTCTCCTAATTAAGTTTTAAAAACTGTTTAAAGTTTTGTTAAAAGCAGGATTTACATAAATTTACTAAAAATTATGACAATATGGAAAACGTTATTCTCGCAAGCACTTCAACAGTCCATGGTAGCGGATATTTAGAGTATATTTTACCTGAATTAAAGGTGTTTTTTAAAGATATTAAAGAAATTTTATTCATTCCATATGCCAGACCTGGCGGAATTAGTCATGATGAATATACAGTGATCGCACAGAAAGCCTTTTCAAAAATAGATATTAATATTAAAGGTATACATGAATTTGATGACCCCAAAAAAGCTATTCTTAATGCTAAAGGAATCTTTACCGGTGGAGGCAATACCTTTGTTCTGGTTAATAATCTCTATAAAAATAAATTAATGGCTGTACTTCGAGACGCTGTTTTAAACGGAACGCTATATTTTGGTACAAGTGCAGGCAGCAATATCGGTGGATTGACAATTGGAACGACAAACGACATGCCTATAGTTTATCCGCCCAGTTTTAAAACCTTGGGGCTTGTTCCTTTTAATATCAATCCTCATTATCTTGATCCTATTTCTGGCAGCAAACATATGGGAGAAACACGTGAGACAAGAATTAAAGAATTTCATAAATTCAATACGCAGCCTGTTATAGGAATTCGGGAAGGAAGCTGGTTACAAATTCATCGTGATTCTATAGTCCTTAAAGGGAAATTACCTGCCAGAATTTTTGAAAAGGATAAAACACCTTATGAAATAGATCCGGGAACTGAACTGAGTTTTTTAAAATAAGCTATTAAAGTTTTTTTACGAAGTGATACCCTAAAATTTCAAAACCCAGGTTATAATAGAATTTATGCGATGGGTAATTTTGGACATAGGTGTTTAACTCAATTGCCTCAAAACCTTTCGCTTTAATATAACTCTCGATCCATTCCATAAAACTTTTCCCAAGTCCACTATTTCTATACCGTTTATCAATAATAACATGATCCAATTCAACACTCTTTCCTGAATAATGACGAGTGCAATACCATAATCCGGTAACTCCAATCAATTTATCTTCATGAAAAACTACTGCGCATTCATAGTTTTGTTCTACCATTTCAGTAAATCGAGCTTCCAGCAAAGTATCTGATACTTTATGTCCTGACAACTCCTGAACTAAAGGAATAATTGATTTTATTTCCCTTTTATCAAGTATTTTAAAAATGTATGACATTCTTTTTTAAGTGAAGTTAATTAAATTTTATTTCGATACTAAAAATAATTAAGTTTGATTGATGAAAATTATCACCCAAACAGAAAGATTGTTTTTAAGGGAATTTAATGAAAATGATGCCATACATTTTTTTCAAATGAATAATGATCCTGATGTCGTTAAATATACCGGAGATGGTCCTTTTGAAAGTTTAGAAGATGCAAAGTATTTTTTGGCAAACTATAAAGATTATGATCTAAATAATATGGGGCGATGGGCGGTTTGTTTAAAGGAAACCGGTGAATTCCTGGGCTGGTGTGGTCTTAAATATCATCCAAAAGAGAAACTTGTTGAAGTTGGATACAGATTTTATAAGAAAAACTGGAATAAAGGCTATGCAACAGAATCAACTTCAGCCAGTTTAGATTACGGATTTAAAGAATTAAAATTACTTGAGATCTATGCGCATTCTCATATTGAAAATACCAATTCAATACATGTTATAAATAAATGTGGGTTAAAATTCGTTAAACAGTTTGAATATGATGGAATGCCTGCGAATCTGTATAAAATTGATAACCCTTTTCTCAAGATAAAAACGATCCCTTCAAAAGAGACCTATGCTGTAAGACATCCTGTTTTAAGGGAAGGACGACCTATTGAAGACTGTGTATTAGATCATGATGATGATCCGGAAACGTTTCATCTGGGATTATATATTAACGAAGAACTATTGGCAGTAGTTACTTACTTAAAAAATGAGTCTCCGCATCTTAATGGTTCGCAATATCAATTACGTGGAATGGCTGTTCTAAAAGCTTATCAAAAAAGAGGATTTGGCAATTTGCTGATCAAAAAAGGTGAAGAGCTATTAAAAGCGAGGAATATTGAAAAAGTCTGGTGCAATGCAAGAGAAATTGCAGTGAATTTTTATAAAAAGAATGGATTTGAAATAATTGGCAAACCTTTTGTTATTCCTAAAATTGGTTTACATTATGTCATGTTAAAATCACTATGAAACGAAGAACGTTTATAAAACTAAGCACAATATCAGGTTTGGCAATTACAATTTTACCAAATTTATCCTTTACTTTGCCTTTAATAAGTCCTGAAGAGCTTATGGGAAAAGGATCTCCTGAACTTTCAGGAAGCCATTTCAAGTTACGAAAAGAAGCTCATGAGGCTTTCCTTGCCATGAGATCTGAAGCCCTTAAAGACAATATCAATATTCAGGTAGTTTCAAGTTTCAGGGATTTTGCTCATCAAAATAGAATTTGGAATCGCAAATTCAAGTCTTTTACCAAACAAGGATTATCGCCTGTATCAGCTATTGAAAAAATAATAGAATATTCAACCATTCCCGGAACATCAAGACATCATTGGGGAACAGATATTGACATCATAGATGCCAAGCCTAAGCAACCAAAAAATGTTCTTCTTGCAAAACATTTTGAGGGAGCCGGACCCTATAAAAAATTAAAAGACTGGATGGATAAAAATGCCAATAATTTTGGATTTTTTCTGGTATATACCGATAATGACGAACGAAAAGGTTTTAAATATGAGCCCTGGCATTATTCCTATAAACCATTGAGTGAACTTTATTTAAAAGAATATTTAGATCTGGATATTCTGGAACTTTTAAAAAAGGAAAACATCATTGGAAAAGAGAATTTTACAGCCGAATTCATCAATAATTATATTGAAAACAATATTTTGGACATCAATCCTGAACTTTTACCTTAACTTTTGTAAATTTATGCGCTTAAACTACTGGAAATGAGAAGTAATAAATTTAAAATAAGGCTATTAATTGGGGTCGCCATTGTGGCTTTTGCCTTCATTCAAAAATGCAGTCAGCAGGAAGTAAATCCTTACACCGGCAGAAAACAAACCATAACCATGACTCCGGATCAGGAAATAGCTATCGGACTTCAAAGTTTACCACAAATGGCCGAACAATATGGAGGCCTGTTTCCTGATGCACAAGCTCAGGCACTAGTTGATCAGGTTGGTAATAACCTTGTAAATGCGAGTATAGCTAAAGAAACTCCTTATAAATACGAATTTCATTTATTAGCAGATCCAAATACAATAAATGCCTTTGCACTTCCCGGAGGTCAAATATTCATAACCTATGCTCTCCTTTCAAAATTGGAAAACGAAGATCAACTGGCAGGTGTTTTAGGCCACGAAATTGGTCATGTCCTTGGTAAACATTCAGCCGAAAGGATTGGAGAAACCGAATTCTGGAGAACAGTTTCAACGGGAGCGTCTGTAGGTGCAGACATGGGAGGCCTGGTAAGTGGGATAGGGCAACAAACCTTGTTGACCAATGGTCGAGATGATGAATTAGAGAGTGATGATCTTGGAGTGCGCTTTATGTTAAAAGCAGGCTATAATCCTGAAGAAATGATAGGTGTGATGCAAATACTTAAAGCAGCTGCAGGACCTAGTAGAGTCCCGGAATTTCAAAGTACGCATCCAGATCCTGATAACAGAATTGAAAAAATACAAGAATCCATTAAGAAGTACAGAGGATACTAAAACGATATCGTAAATTCATCATAAAGTCCTGCCAAAACAGGACTTTTGTTTTTATCTTTGTCGCTTAATTTGATAAGAAATGAATAAGAAAGTTATTTTAATGATTTTAGATGGTTGGGGTAAATCTCCAGATCCCAAAGTATCGGCAATAGATAATGCAAATACACCTTTTATAGATTCATTATATACCAAATATCCAAGTGCAAGTTTGAGAACAGACGGATTGAATGTTGGATTACCTGAAGGTCAAATGGGGAATAGTGAAGTTGGACACATGAATTTAGGAGCCGGCCGAATTGTTTATCAAGACCTGGTTAAAATTAATTTAGCAGTAAAAAATAAAACACTTGGCAAAGAACCTGTATTGCAAGATGCTTTTAAATATGCCAAGGAAAACAATAAGGATGTTCACTTTTTAGGACTTTTAAGTGATGGTGGTGTTCATTCTCATATCAATCATATTAAAGGTCTTTTGGATGCTGCCAATGATTACGGATTGACTAAGACCTATGTTCACGCATTTACAGATGGAAGAGATGTCGATCCTAAATCAGGTTTTGGATTCATTACAGATCTTGAAGATCATCTTAGCAAGACTAACGGAAAACTAGCTACTATTACTGGCAGATATTATGCAATGGATAGAGATAAACGCTGGGAACGAGTTAAACTGGCGTATGATGCCATGGTGAAAGGCATAGGAGAACATTCAACCAATGCCACAAGCACGATCAAGAAAAGCTATGATAATGATATCACTGATGAATTTATAAAACCCATTGTAATGGTTGATAGTGACAACAAACCTATCACCACCATTAAAGATGGTGATGTTGTTGTTTTCTTCAATTTTAGAACAGATCGTGGAAGGCAATTAACAGAAGTACTGACTCAAAACGATCTTCATGAGTATAATATGCATAAATTAAAGTTGTATTATGTAACCATGACGAATTATGATGATAATTTTAAAAATATCCATGTTATTTTCAATAAAGATAATCTAGATCAAACGCTAGGAGAAGTTTTAGAAAAACATCATAAGAAACAAATAAGAATTGCAGAAACCGAAAAGTATCCGCACGTCACTTTTTTCTTTTCCGGAGGTCGGGAGAAACCCTTCGATGGGGAAAAAAGAATATTAAAGCACTCTCCAAAAGTTGCAACTTATGATCTCAAACCGGAAATGAGCGCTTTTGAGCTTAGAGATGCGCTTATCCCGGAATTAAAAAAAGGTGATGCGGATTTTGTATGCTTAAATTTCGCAAATGGAGATATGGTTGGACACACAGGTGTAATGCAAGCAGCCATTAAAGCTTGTGAAGCTGTTGATACATGTGTAAAAGATGTTGTAACTGCCGCTTTGGAGAATAACTACACCACAATCATAATTGCAGATCATGGTAACTGTGAAACCATGATAAATCCTGATGGATCACCAAATACAGCACATACGACCAATCCGGTTCCTATCATTTTAGTTGATAAAAACCTTAAACAAATAAAGGATGGTATCCTAGGAGATCTCGCCCCAACGATTTTAGAATTATTGGGCATTGATAAGCCAAAGGAAATGACCCAACATTCACTTCTATAATTCAGAAATATGAAAAACACGCTTTTATTAATAATGACTCTTATAGCCTTAACTTCATGCAAAACTGAAAAAGCGATGAACAAAACTGTGCCTTATGAGGAATCAGTAATTCTTCTTGGTCCAGTAAATGAAGAAGGATTTGCTCAAGAACCTTTTAATGAATGGTTCCAGCCAAATTATCAGGAATATGAAGTTGATGCAACGGCCATTGTGGAATTAAAAAAATTATCAAAAGACATACAAATTGTTACCTTCATGGGTACTTGGTGTGATGACAGTAAGCGTGAGACACCAGCCTTTTTAAAAATTTTGGATTCTATCGGTTTTAAAAATAAAAAACATAAAATCTATGCTGTTAGTCGTGAAAAAACAACTCCGGCACAAACAGAACAAGGATTAAATATCACGAATGTACCAACATTTATTTTTTATAGAGACGGACAGGAAATAAATAGAATCGTAGAATATCCAATCGAAACACTAGAGAAGGACATGCTGGAAATATTACAAGGAAATGCTTATAAGCATGCTTATTTCGAATAAGTAATAAATTCCTATTTTTGCAAAAAATAAATTCCAAATGATATCCCGGGACAAACTTATAATTGCAGTAGATTTTGATGGCACAATAGTAGAAGATGCATATCCTAATATAGGTGAACCCAGAATATTTGCTTTTGAAACTTTAAAGCGTCTCCAACAAGATGGACACAGACTTATATTATGGACCTATAGATGCAATCATAAACTGGATGAAGCTGTAGAGTTTTGCAGATTACAGGGTATAGAGTTCTATGCAGTTAACAAAAGTTTCCCTGAAGAGGAATTCAATGGTGACGTCAGCAGAAAAATAATGGCAGATCTTTTTATAGATGACAGGAATATAGGCGGTGTGTATGGATGGGGTGAAATCTACCAAATGCTTACCAATATGAAGCCTGATATCAAGGATCCAGTCAAAAAGAAAGGGTTATTTTCTTTCCTGAAAAAGTAATTAAATCAACTCGTAATATCCCTTTTCAATGGACTCCCTGTGATCTGGATGTGCAATTTTCACTAAAGCTTTTACACGCTCCTTAATTGTTTTACCATATAAATTGGCTATGCCATATTCAGTAATTATGTAATGGACGTGTGCTCTCGTAGTTACCACACCTGCTCCGGGTTTTAAACTTGGCACAATTCTACTCACTCCTTTTTTAGTAGTTGATGGCAATGCAATAATAGCTTTTCCGCCTTCACTCAAGGAGGCAGCCCTTATAAAGTCCATTTGCCCACCAACACCTGAATACATTTTAGATCCAATAGAATCGGCGCAGACTTGTCCGGTTACATCCACTTCAATTGCCGAATTAATCGCAACCATTTTGGGGTTTTGTTTTATAATATCCACATCATTAACATAATCGCAAGACCTCATTTCCACAAACGGGTTATCATCGACATAATCATATAATCGTTTAGATCCCATTAAAAATGTGGTCAAAGCTCTGCCAGGGACGACTGTTTTGTAATTTCCATTGATAACATTGCTCAATATGAGATCAATTACACCATCAGAGAACATTTCAGTATGTAAACCAAGATCTTTATGATTGGTCAATTTGGTTAGAACTGCATTAGGTATGTTGCCAATACCCATTTGCAATGTACTTCTATCATCTATTAAACCTGCCACATGTTCACCTATTTTTTGTTCAATTTCGGTTGGTTCAGTGTTCATAGCAGTTGGTATAGGTTCATCACATTCAACAAAAAGGTTTATTTCTGAAATGTGAATAATGCCGTCACCATGAGTTCTGGGCATTTGTTTATTAACCTGTGCAATTACAAAATTGGCATTATCAATTGCAGCCAAGGAAGCTTCTACTGATACACCCAAAGAACAATATCCATGACGATCAGGAACAGACACATGAATCAATGCTACATCAAGTGGCACTATATTTCTTTTGAACAATAAAGGCAGTTCGCTTAAGAATACAGGAGTGTACGATCCATTCCCTTCTTTTAAGGTATGTCTTACATTATGGCCAATAAAAAAGGAATTAACATGAAAACTTTCTCTTAACTCAGGGTTGGCGTATGGAGTTTGACCTTCGATGTGCAAATGACAAACCTCAACGTTTCTCAATTCCTCATGTCTTGCTGTCATTGCATTGATTAAAACCTGAGGTACTGCGGCTGCGGCTTGTATATAGACCCTGTCATTTGATCTTATCACTTTTACTGCTTCTTCGGCACTAACTGCTTTATACATTTCTTAAAATTTTAGATATCAAAATTATCAAATCTAATGATCATAAAAACTGTCAAAAGTCATGTGATTCAAATTATTTCATGTCAAAATTAAGTATCTTTGCAAATATTTATTATTTAAAATGGTCATTGCAAAATCAGCGGAAGAAATAGAATTGATGCGAGAAAGTGCCCTGATAGTTTCAAAAACTTTAGGGATGCTCGCAAAGGAGGTAAAACCCGGTGTTACGACATTATTCCTTGATAAACTTGCTGAAGATTTTATTCGTGAACAAGGAGCTGTTCCCGGTTTTTTAGGACTTTATAATTTTCCTAACACACTATGCATGAGCCCAAATGAGCAGGTTGTTCATGGAATTCCGAACAAAGAACCTTTAGTTGAAGGTGATATTATTTCGATAGACTGCGGCGCCATTAAAAACGAATTTTATGGCGATCATGCTTATACTTTCGAGGTTGGTGAAATTGATCCTGAAACCAAAAAATTGTTGAAAGTTACCAAGGAATCATTATATGTTGGGATAAGAGAATTTAAATTAGGTAATCGGGTTGGTGATGTGGGCTATGCTATTCAAAAATATTGCGAAGCACATGGCTATGGAATTGTACGCGAGCTTGTAGGTCATGGTCTCGGAAGAAAAATGCATGAAGACCCGGAAATGCCTAACTATGGTAAAAGAGGACGCGGAAAGAAATTTATCGAGGGACAAGTGGTTGCCATTGAACCAATGATTAATATGGGAACTCAAAAAATAAAACAACATAATGACGGTTGGACCATTACTACTTATGACAAAAAACCAAGCGCACATTTTGAGCATAATGTTGCAATAGTCAATGGTAAACCTGAACTGCTTTCAACTTTTGCGTATATCTACGAAGCTTTGGGTATAGAAAGTGATGAAGAAGCTGAATTCAGACAAAAAGAATTAATACTTTAACTATGAATATTTCAGAAATTCAACCAAAAGAGATCATTAGTGGATATCATGGCCGATTTGTACATATGAAATCGTTTACCCTTGGTTTCTGGGAAGTTGATGCCGGAGCGGTAATTCCTTTGCATTCTCATATGCACGAACAAACAACTCAGGTTATTGAAGGTGAATTTGAAATGACAGTTGGAAATATAACCAAAGTTTATAAACCCGGGATGCTGGTAACCATTCCATCAAATGTAATACACGGTGGAAGAGCAATATCAAACTGTAAATTATCAGATGTTTTTTGTCCTGTTAGAGAAGATTATAAATAGTGAAAAATATCTTTAAATATTTCCTGAATTTAATACCCAGACCTACCTTAATAAGACTCAGCTATTTTATAAGCCCGGTTTTGGCATTCTTTCTGAAAGGTAAAAAATATACAGATCCGATAGATGGCAAGAGCTTTCGTGCCTTTTTACCTTATGGATACGGAAAACAACGCGATAATGTTTTATCTCCTTCCACATTATCTTTGGAAAGACACAGATTGCTTTGGTTGTATTTGAAGAATGAAACCGATTTTTTTACAAGTTTCAAAAAGATGTTGCATTTTGCCCCGGAACAGGCATTTTACAAGCGATTTAAAAGTATGCGAAATCTGGAATATCTTACAACAGATCTTAATTCGCCACTTGCTGATGTAGAAGCTGATATTTGCCATTTACCATTTTTTGATAATGAATTTGATGTGATCTTATGCAATCACGTATTGGAACATATCCCTGATGACACCCAGGCCATGCGAGAGTTATATCGGGTTTTGAAACCTGGCGGAATGGGAATTTTTCAAGTTCCTCAGGATTTATCCCGACAGAAAACCTTTGAAGATGACAGCATAACGAACAAAAAAGAAAGGGCTAAAATCTTTGGTCAATATGATCATGTCAGAATCTATGGAAGGGATTATTTTGATAAGTTAAGAAGCATTGGTTTTAAAGTTAAAGAGGTTGATTATACAGCCACTCTATCAAAAGAAGAGATCACGAAATACTGCTTGGCAAAAGGCGAGATCGTTCCTGTAGTCACTAAGTAATTTGTCATTCATAGCGAACTGAAGAATCTTTTTATAATGCTTTGATAATCCCAATAGATATAAAGACTGAATTTCATCCATAATGATGTTTAATTCTCCGGAAAATCATTTAAAGACAAGGTCTCCAACTCATTTTCATCATTTTCAAATATCAAAAATACCTTTAGCTCAGGATGTTCTTTTAAAAAGACCATTATATTTTCTATGCCCATTGCTTTAAAGGCGGTTGCATAAGCATCTGCTGTCATGCAATCGGAAGCGATTACAGAAACACTCAAAATATTCGTTTTGCTGGGATACCCCGTTTTCGTATTAATTATGTGTGCATATCTATTGCCTAATGAATCGACCTTGAATTTCCTGTATGTGCCGGAAGTTGCCATGGCTTCATCTTTTAAACTAATAGCTTTCAAAATTGATTGAGTTCCATCAAAATTTGGATTTTCAACACCTATTTTCCAAGGCTTACCCTTTTCCAAATTATAACCTTTTGCTCGAATTTCACCTCCAATTTCAACCAAATAATCCTTTATGATCTTTTTTTCTAGGAATTCAGCAATAACGTCAACAGCATAACCCTTTGCAATAGCATTAAAATCTAAATAGGTATTTTTGTTCTCCTTTTGCAACAAACTCCCAGATCGACTCACTTTATTAAAATTAACGCTCTTCATTAGCTCACTAATTTTTAAACTATCTAAACTTTCAATTGCCCCTTCAGGTCCAAAATCCCAGGCATTAACCAAAACGCCTATAGTTGGGTCGAAAACGCCATGTGTAGCATTGAAGATGCTTTTAGAGGCATCAAATACCTTAATAAAATGACTGTCTAATTCAACTTCTTCGTTTCTATTAAATTTTGAAATAATAGAATTTGCCTGATAGGTTGACATAGACCTGTTTATTACATAAAATATACTGTCAAACTGAGGTTCAAAATTTAAATTCTTATTGGAATGATATGTAACTGAATAGGTCGTGCCAAATACATTTCCTACAATTTTGGTGTTCAGAGATGTATCTTTCTTGCAGGAAATAAATAATACTAAAAAGATTATGGCAGATAAAGTAGCTTTCATTTAGTTATAATTGGTCTCTATAAACTGAATTCCGTTGTATTCAATTAAATATTCTTCGTTTAAATAAATTGGCAGATTTTCACCATTAGGATTTCCCAGTCCGACTCCTGCATACAACACTTTAGCATCTTTTTCTCTAGCATGTTTTTTAAAAGTTTCCATCCAAACAACATCATAATTATTTGGATTTTCAGGAAGTATGACATATTTAACCAGAACAAAGTAATATTGACTATTCTTATCTATACAAACGAACTGAGGATGCTTCTTAAGCTTACTGTTTACTGCAATAAACTCGAAGCCTCTTTTTTCGAGTTCCTTCCCAACGTGGTTCATTGCCAAATTGTGTAGTTCCTGTTCTGTAAGTGGTTTGCTCATAATTCAAAAATAAAAAATCCCAACAGAGTTTGTCGGGATTTTTTTATATATATGATCATATTCTGACACAAGTACAGAATGATGCAAAATCATCATCCTCCAAAATCGTCAAATCTGATATTTTCATCCGGAATACCAAAATCCTCACCCATTTTTTGAACGGCTTGGTTCATCAAAGGAGGTCCGCAGAAATACAGTTCAATATCTTCGGGTGATTCATGATGACTTAAATAATTATCAATGACACAATTGTGAATGAATCCGACGAATCCATCTCCAGGCGCATCTATATTTTCTTTTACCTTCCAGTTATCTTCCGGTAAGGGTTCTGATAAGGCCAAGTAGAATTTGAAATTAGGAAAATCTTTTTCCAGTTTATGGAAATGATCTAAATAAAACAATTCTCGCTTAGAGCGTCCACCATACCAATACGTAACTTTACGGTTTGTTTTTAATGTTCTAAATAAATGATACAGGTGTGAACGCATTGGAGCCATTCCGGCACCACCACCAACATATAACATCTCAGCATCAGATTCATTGATGAAAAACTCGCCATAAGGTCCTGAAATGGTCACTTTGTCTCCCGGTTTTTGAGCAAATATATAAGAGGATGCAATTCCAGGATTAACATTCATCCAACCATTTTTTGCACGATCCCAAGGTGGAGTAGCTATTCGAACATTAAGCATGATCTCACGACCTTCTGCCGGATATGAAGCCATAGAATATGCCCTTTCAACTGTCTCCGGATTTTTCATGACCAATGGCCATAATCCGAATTTATCCCATTCTGCCTGAAACTTATCAGGTGTTTCGTGCTCTTCCGGATGCGCAGTTATATCGATATCTGAATACTTGATCTCACATGGCGGGATCTCAATCTGGATATAGCCACCGGCTTTATAATTCATGTCTTCAGGAATTTCGACCACAAACTCCTTAATAAACGATGCTACATTATAATTTCTTACAACCGTTGCCTCCCATTTTTTAATACCAAAGACTTCCTCAGGAATAGTGATTTCCATATCCTGCTTCACCTTTACCTGACAAGCTAAGCGTGCACCATACTGTAATTCCTTTCTTGTAAAATGTGGTGTCTCAGTTGGTAAAGCTTCTCCTCCACCTTTAAGCACATGACACTCACACTGAATACAGGTTCCACCTCCACCACATGCAGATGGAAGAAAAATCTTTTGATTACCTAAAGTAGAAAGCAAACTACCCCCTGATTCTACTTCTATCTCTTTTTCACCATTGATCAAGATCTTTACAGGACCTGATGGAGCTAGTTTTTGTTTGACAACTAATAACAGCGCTACTAATAACAAGGTTACAACTAAAAATGCTGCTACTGTCGCTACTATGGTTCCTAATGTACTTGCGGCTAATATCATATTACTCAATTACTTTTGTGTTGTTAACCAAAGTTATTTTTTCTTCTTTCGGTTCCTCTTTAACCTTTACTTCAACAGTTGTTTCCTCTTTTACTTCAGGTTCATCCCCACCAGTTAACATGCCACCAAAACTCATAAAACCTATTGCCATTAATCCTGTAATAATAAACGTAATACCCAGCCCTCTTAATGGTGGTGGCACATTTGAATATCTTATTTTTTCTCTGATAGCTGCAATAGCCAGAATTGCTAAAAACCAACCTATACCGGACGAAACACCGTAATTAAATGCCAGACCTAAAGTCGCTATTTCCCTGGACTGCATAAATAATGATCCTCCTAATATGGCGCAGTTTACCGCAATCAGTGGAAGGAATATACCAAGTGAATTATATAGTGCCGGTGAGAATTTCTCAACAACTATTTCCACTAATTGAACCATTGTTGCAATGGTTGCAATAAACATGATAAATGACGGGAAACTTAAATCATAACTTGCATATTCAGGACCCATCCACGAAAGTGCTCCTTCTTTTAAAATATACTGATCCAGCAACCAGTTTAACGGCACTGTAATGGCCAGTACAAATATTACTGCGGCTCCAAGACCAACGGCTGTAGAAACCTTTTTAGATACTGCCAGATATGAGCACATCCCAAGGAATGTTGCAAATACCATGTTATCTATAAATATTGATTTAAAAAATAATTCTACGTGTTCTAACATAACAATTTCTTTTAATGATCCTCGATTAATGCTTTATTTCTACTGCGTTGTACCCAAATAATTAGTCCTACAACAATCAATGCCATTGGTGACAATAGCATAAATCCATTGTTTTCGTATCCAATTGCGTAAACTCCTGTTTTATCGATAGGATCTCCTAGTACAGGGAATCCCAATAAGGTTCCGGAACCCAGTAATTCTCTAAAGAATCCAACAATGATAAGTATTATCGCGTATCCTGCAGCATTTCCAATGCCATCCAAGAATGATCGCCAGGGACCATTTCCCAGGGCAAAGGCTTCAAAACGCCCCATGATGATGCAATTCGTAATAATCAATCCAACAAAAACCGATAGCTCTTTACTCAATTCGTAAGCATAGGCTTTAAGAACCAGGTCCACAATAATTACAAGGGCTGCAACTACAGTTAACTGAACAATGATTCTAATTTTTGATGGTATTATATTTCTTATTAGTGAGATAACTACATTCCCCACACCCAAAACAAATAATACTGATATTGACATAACTATAGACGCTTTTAACTGCGCTGTAATTGCCAAAGCAGAACATATACCTAATACCTGTATAGTAATTGGGTTATTATCTGCTAGAGGATCTAATATTAATTTGCTGTCTTTTTTTGATAAAAGTCCCATAAATTAATTTTTTAAGTTTTGAAAATAAGGCACATATAACTTAAGTTCACTTCTTATCATCGCAGTGACTCCGTCACCTGTGATCGTTGAACCTGCAATAGCATCTACCTCATTATCTGTTTTGTCTTCATTTTTTGGATCACCATTGCTTTTAGAAACAGTGATTCCCTTAAAATTACCATCACTCATAAGATGTTCTCCTATAAAATCATCCATAAAGAAACGCTCTTTAATGTTTGCCCCTAATCCGGGAGTTTCACCTTTGTGATCAAAATAAGCACCTTTTACCACCATATCCTTATCCATGGCAACATAAGCCCATATAGCATCCCAAAGTCCTTTACCTCTAATTGGTGCAATATAAAATGTCTCCCCATCTTTTTCTCCTATAAAAAGTGGCAATCTCCTTTTATAATCCTTATTCTTGGCTAAATCCTTCTCTTTTTTGATATCGATTAAATAAGCTTTCTCATCTGAACTTTCTTTACCATCCTGAATAATTATTTGTTTCTTGATGTATTTTGTAAATTCTTGTGCAACTTTGTCTTTTGAAACGAAGTTAGCACTGTTTCCTTCGTTTTCATTTACTCCCATTGCATAAAGAATATTCTGTTGTTTCTCTATACGTTTGTTTTCGGTAATTGTTTCTTTTAAGCCTTCTGCTGCAAAAGCCAACAAGGAACCTACAACTATCACCATTCCAAATGCAAATAGTACTGTATATATGTTTGAATCTGTTCTTTTACTCATGATTAAGCTGTTTTAAGTTTTGCCCGTTTCATCCTATTCTTAATGTTTGCCTGAATTACATAATGATCTATTGTAGGGGCAAAAACGTTCATTAATAGAATGGCAAGCATGACACCTTCCGGATATGCCGGATTGAATACGCGTATTAAAACTGAAATAAAACCAATTAAGAATCCATATATCCATTTTCCTTTGGTGGTTTGAGAGCCCGTAACAGGATCTGTCGCCATAAATACAATACCAAAGGCCAGACCTCCTATTAGCAGATGCTGCCAAAATTCGGTACTCATTAATGTATAGAATTTACTGGTCTCAGCTATCCAACCGTAGTCGACTACAAAATTGAAAATTAATCCCATTACCAAGGCTCCAATAACTGAAGAAAACATAATTCTCCAACTTCCTATTTTGCTAAAGATCAGGAATAATCCCCCTAATAATATTAAGATGGTTGATGTTTCCCCAACCGAACCTGGAATAAAACCAAGGAACATATCTGAAACAGAATAGGCAACCTCATTACCCTGAGCTAAACTGCCTAAAACCGTTTCTCCCGATATGGCATCTGGTGTGCCTGCTCTTTCAACTGCTTCATGAACCCAAACTTTATCTCCACTCATCCATGTTGGATAGGCAAAGAATAAGAATGCTCTTATAGTTAAAGCAGGGTTTAAGATGTTCATTCCGGTACCACCAAACACTTCTTTACCTATTACAACTCCAAATGCTACTGAAACTGCAAGCATCCAAAGTGGTATATCGATAGGAACTATCAGTGGCACAAGCATTCCAGTTACCAGATACCCTTCTTCTACTTCGTGTCCTTTGATTATTGCAAAAATAAATTCGATGCCCAGCCCAACGCCATAAGAAACTACCACTAGTGGTAAAACCTTCCAAAGACCTATAACAAGATTATCCCATGTCCAGAATGTAGCTCCAAAAAAGCCATTAGCCGCTTCAATATCACCTAATGCCAGATAGTGTTGATATCCTGCATTGAACATCCCGAAAATCAAACACGGGATCAATGCCAGAATAACGGTATTCATGGTACGCTTTAAATCGTCTGCCACTCTTATATGCGCTCCGGAATGTGTAGTTTCATTCGGAGTGTATAAAAACGTATGGAATGCTGCAAAAGCAGGCAACCATTTTTTGTCTTTATTCTTTTCTTTGAATTTATGTAATGTATCTTTTAAACCCATTTTTATCCTATTTCTTTGATCATTAAGTCTAAACCTTTTCTTATTATATTTTGATGTGGTTGCTTTGATATGCAAACAAACTCTGTCAATGCAAAATCTTCGGGAGCAACTTCATACATTCCTAAAGCTTCCATTTCATCTAAATCTTCATACATACATGCCTTTAATA
>CBDUIO010000015.1:0-18893 GCA_965367355.1 uncultured Flavobacteriaceae bacterium | reverse complement strand
AAATAATCCGACTGGATCTGCTCATTCACACCATTCTGGTATTTGGTCATGCTAAACCATTGATGGATTGAAAAAGAACCTGTTTCACCTTGTTTGTTAACGGCAATATAACCCACCTGAAAATTCTTGTAATCGCTGTTGGGTTTATTCACAATCCTTCCAATGGCTTCCTCGCATGCTTCCTGAGGCGATTTTCCCTGACGCATGAGTTCGACCACCAAAAAACTGCCAACGGTTTTTACAACCTCTTCACCCAGTCCTGTTGCCACGCAACCTCCAATCTCGTTATCTATAAACAATCCGCTACCTATGATAGGAGAATCACCTACGCGACCTGCCATTTTGTAGGCCAAACCGCTGGTTGTGCAGGCTCCTGATATATCACCATTCTTATCTATGGCCAGCATGCCAATTGTATCATGATTCTCTATATTGATGATCGGTTTGTATTTGGATTCTACTTTCCATGCTTCCCAGGCTTTTTTAGAAGCTTCTGTTAAGAGGTTTTCAGTCTTAAACCCTTTTGAAACAGCAAATTGTTTGGCACCTTCGCCAGCAAGCATCACATGAGGCGTGTCTTCCATGACCTTTCTGGCAACTGAAACAGCATGCTTTATATCTTGGAGGTAAACAACTGCACCGCAATTGCCATTCTTATCCATGATGCAGGCATCCAGAGTTACATTACCATCACGATCTGGTAATCCGCCTTTGCCAACAGATTGCCCTTTTTCATCAGCCTCTTCCACCATGCAACCTTGTTCCACAGCATCCAGTGAATTGCCTCCGTTTTCAATAATCTCCCAGGCTTTTTCTGTGGCGTCCTTAACATGCCAGGTCGCTATGACCAATGGTAAAGTAAATTCTGTATTTGAAGTTTTTGATTTATCTGAGCTTATTCCCTTTTCTTTACAGCTTGAAGTGCCGGCAACAACAATACCAACGCCTGCCAGAGATGCATTTTTTATAAAGTTTCTTCTTTTCATTATAATTGGCTAACTTTAATTTATTAAATATAATGAAATGGTTGTTAAGATTATGATTGATAATTCCTGATTACATCGATATAATGCTGGCTTTAATTGAATTGTTAATCTTGACTTAAATTATTGGTTATACTGGTATTAACTTGATACTTTTGCGAAAAATATTGTTATGATCCGTTGGTTGATTTTTATTTTGATCTATGCTGTTGTGGATTTCTATGCCTTTCAGGCTATAAAGACCATTACCAAGAATAACTGGATCCATTATCTTCATATTGCTATTTCTGTTTTAGTGGTCGGTAATTTCATCTATCAGTTCACTCAGACTTCAACAGGACGGGTTTTAACACCCGAGAAAAGCTATGCTCTTGGATTTCTTCTGACTATAATTGCGCTCAAGCTTGTAGTTGTTCCAATTATGTTTGGTGAAGATGTTTTCAGGCTTTTGGAAGGAACATTCAATAAATTATTTGTAAAAACAGATACATTCCATTTGCCTTCACGGCGAAAATTCATAAGTCAGGTTGCTTTGGGTCTTGCTGCAATTCCTTTTGCTTCTCTGCTTTACGGTATGTATCAGGGGAAATACAATTTTAGAGTGTTGAATTATACCTTGCATTTTGATGATCTGCCCGATGCTTTTGACGGTTACAGGATAACCCAGATCAGTGATATCCATTCCGGTAGTTTTGATAATAAAGATAAAATTGAATACGGAGTGAACCTCGTCAATGAACAGCTGTCTGATGTCATTTTGTTTACCGGAGATTTAGTGAATAATATGGCAAGTGAAATGGAAGACTGGATTGGAACTTTTTCTAAATTAAAAGCGAAAGACGGGATATTTTCAATCCTGGGGAATCATGATTACGGCGATTATGTCAACTGGAAGAATAAAGAAGATAAAGAGCAAAATTTAGATCAGTTAAAGAATATTCAAAAGCAACTGGGTTTTGATCTGTTGTTAAATGAAAACAGATTCCTTGAGAAAGACGGAGAACGTATTGCACTTATTGGAGTGGAGAACTGGGGAAAAGGATTCAAGCAAAAAGGTGATTTGAATAAAGCATCAGAAGGGGTTAACCCAGATGATTTTAAAATAGTAATGAGTCACGATCCTTCCCATTGGGATGAGGTTATTGTGCCGCATAAAGATCACTATCACCTGACTTTGAGCGGACATACACACGGCATGCAGTTTGGTATTGAAATTCCGGGATGGATAAAGTGGAGTCCGGTTAAATGGCGTTACAAGCATTGGGCAGGCATTTATGAGCAGGCCAATCAATTCATAAATGTAAACAGAGGATTTGGATTTTTAGCGTATCCAGGACGTGTTGGAATTTGGCCTGAGATTACGGTAATAGAATTGAAAAAGGGTCCAAGTATAGCATAATTCAAAGGAAATGCTATATTTGTATAACTGCATTTGACTAAAACATTAAATTATGTCAAAATTTGGGGAACTTATAGATGTAAATGTTCCGGTTTTGTTAGATTTTTTTACAGAATGGAATGAGCAATCGACTGCTATGCATCCGGTTTTAAGAGATGTGGCTGCAGCTCTTGGAGACAAGGCAAAAGTCATAAAAATTGATGTCGATAAAAACAAGGAGCTTTCTGAAGCTCTTAGAGTCAAAGGCTTACCAACATTGATCCTTTACAAAGATGGCGAAATGAAATGGCGCCAAAGCGGTGAGCAGGATGCCAATACACTTATCAGTATTATTCAGGAATACTTGTAGCAGGGATTGATCTGAAAGAATATCCCTTGTTACTGAAATACTCCAGCACCTTAGGTAATGCAAACTTCATGTTTTTTTCTGCTTTTAAACTATCATGAAAAACAATAATGCTTCCTTCTGATGCATTGGAAACCACATTTTGAAGGCATTGTTCCTTAGGCACTTCTTTGTCCCAGTCAAACGATAAAACATTCCACATGACAACCTTAAATCCAAGCGCATTAAGTGCTTTGCCTTGCATGGGTCTAATTTGACCATAAGGCGGTCTGAAAAGACTGGAATCTGAACTGTTTTTTACAGAATTGGAATCAATGATCTTTTGAGTCTGAGTTATGTTTTTTACATAATCCTTTGTTGAAGTCCGCCAGCCTTTTACGTGATCGAAGGTATGATTACCAACCATGTGTCCCTTGTCCAAAATGTTTTTAAAGACACCATGATGATTTGCTATGTTTTTCCCGATACAAAAAAAAGTGGCCTTAGCGTTATATTGGTCTAAAACATCTAAGATCCAGTTGGTGATTTTAGGTGTTGGGCCATCATCAAATGTGAGGTACAGAGTTTTGGCTTTAAAAGGGATGTCCCAAATATAGTTCGGGAACATTTTTTTAGCAACCAAAGGAGTCCTGACCGGTTTAAAATTCATACCTCAATTATTATTCAGGATTTATTTGATTAGAATCTGATGGAACATCAGCATCCTCTCTTACATCATCTCTTGAAGAACCTTCATAAAAATGACGGAATAGCTCCAGGTAATTTCCGAAAATCTCATTTTCCGTCTGGGCAAATTCAGTATCATAATTTGCCAGTACGTCTATCAGACTTTTATATCGCTCGATATCAAGGTAAATATTCTCAAAATTTCGCTCTTGATTCTCGATTTTTAAGGATGAATAGTAAACCAGGTTCTCCTGATATTTTTTAGCAACCTGTTTGAACAATGCCTGCGCCTTTTCTTTGCTGCCAACCTCATAATAAGCACCAATGTAAGGCTCCAGCAACGTATAATATCCAAAATAATCAACAGGCATATTGGCCATTGCTATATCGGCAATTTCTTCTGCTTTATCCAGCTTTTCTTCCCTGATCAACTGCTCTATCAATCTGGCCAGATTTCCTCTGTAAGAAATGGAGTTTTTTCTGGTTTCAGGATCGTGGTAAATGTTTGGGTCTCCACTATTTCCCCAGTCCCATTTTTTTACCATGTCGTACATCAAATCACTGTCAACGCGTCCCATATCAAAAGGATTCGCCTTATTAACAGGCGTTTTGATAGGTACCAATTTGTAACACATGCCATCCAGCTGCAGGTAATCCTTCATCCAGATATAATCGTCATCTCCGTAGCTTCCGCCGGTAAAATATATAGGTCGCTCCCAATTGTTATTGGCAATGACATCCAACATCAGCAATCGGTTTTTATATAATGCACTTTCTTTTATCCTGATATCTATATGCGGAACAATAAGAGACGAATCTTTCTCTTTTACAATTCCGTTTTTAAGTACAGATTCTTTATCGACCGGAATTCTCACAAATTCCGTTGGAAAATAATTGGAGTTTAAATACTGATTTGGGTATTGACTCACATCATCTCCCGCACGCTGAAGCAAGAATTTAATTTTTGTCTTTGGGTTATCACTTTCTACAAAATTCATAAAATCCTTTATGAGCATTGTATCTGTGGAAATTGGGTTCTTTACAATATATTCCCGAGAACCATATTTGTATTTATCATGCGTTAATTGAGAAGGTATCGGGTCACTTTCATAAGCTCTGCGTTTCATTTGATCTATATACCAGTCTGTTTGAAATAAACTGGTGTTAACGACTCTAACATCGGTCCTGTAGCCTTCAATTTCCTGGGCATACCACAATGCAAACGTGTCATTATCTCCTATAGAGAATAATATGGCATTTTCAGCACAGGAATCCAGGTATTTTTTTGCCATGGATCTGGCGGTATATTTATCTGAACGATCATGATCGTCCCAGTTATTGGCAATTAATATCCCGGGAACAAGAATGAGGCATGCTATGGTAACAATGGGTGCCGTTAATTTAGGAGCCAGATATTTTTTAACCGAATCATAAATGGCATAAACCCCAAATCCTATCCAGATTGCAAAAACATAAAATGAACCCACTACAGAATAATCCCGTTCTCGCGGTTCAAAGGGTCTTACATTGGTATAGACCTGTATGGCAACTCCTGTGAACAAAAAGAACACCAATAATATCCAAAACAGATTCTTGTCTTTATTAAATAAAAAGAATAAGCCAATTAAGCCTAATATAAGTGGTAAGAAGTAATATGTGTTCCTAGCTTTGTTATTCTTAACATCACTCGGGAGGTTATCCTGTGATTGTCCTAAATGCCATTCATCTATAAATTTAATGCCGCTAATCCAGTTCCCGTGGTTATCATATTTTCCTTGAATGTCATCCTGTCTGCCTGTAAAATTCCACATAAAATAACGCCAGTACATATATCCCAGCTGATATTCCAGCAGATAGGCAATATTGCTTGCAAGAGAGGGTTTTTCTACATCAATGTATTCCCTGAACTGGATTAGAAACTTATTATAATCTTCATAATCCACATTACCTCTGGCAATATCGGTTTTAAATTGAGCAATCGATGAACGCAATTCATTTTCCATCTGATATTCAGGTTTTAGTTTAAAATCTAAAAACCCGGTGAACATCATATAATTTTCGGCATGTTCGGTACTCCACATTCTTGGTAATATGGATCGATGAGCCGAATTGGAATTTTGATTGGCATCCTTCCAGTCATTCACAATAACATACTCGCCTTTTTTATAGTCTTTTTCATATTTTGGTTTGGCATCTACATAGCGCTCCTCAGGATCATCATCTAATCCCGAATATTGGTCGGTAAACTGTGGTCCGTAAAACAAATGTGTTTCAGGATATTGCTCCAGATTATAATAAGCCAAAAGTTCCCTGGCACTGGAAGGGTTATTCTCATTGATCACTACGTTTGCATTGGCGCGAATGGGAAGTAGCATCCAGGATGAAAAGCCAATAAATATGAACATTAAACAAAGTATAAGCGTGTTTAAATGCTTAAGTTCCTTTTCTTTGCTATATTTTATTCCGATGTAAAAAGCGGCAATTAATAATATGCCGGCTATAATTGATCCAGAGTTAAAAGGGAATCCGATAGAATTAACAAAAAACAATTCCGAAGCACTGAAAAACTTTAATGAACTAGGCAACAACAATTTGAATATGAACAACAGGATGGCAACAGAAATAACATTGGCTAAAACAAAATTCTTAACTGTTATCTCCTTGTAATGTTTAAAGTAATAAATTAATGCAATAGCAGGAATGGTCAATAGTCCCATAAAGTGGACTCCAAAGGACAGTCCTATGACAAATGCAATAAGAACCAGCCATTTGTTTCCCCTGGGCATATCCATATCTGCTTCCCAGCGCAATCCCAGATAAAAAAGAATTGCCATAATAAGGGTTGCCATGGCATAAACTTCTGTTTCAACGGCATTGAACCAGAATGAATCTGTAAAAGCAAAAGCTAAACTTCCAACTAAAGCACTTCCAAGAACAGCCATAGCTTTACTTTGAGTCCATTCTTGGCCTTTTAAAACGATCTTTTTCAGTAGCAGTGTTACTGTCCAGAAAATAAATAAAATGGTGAATGCACTGGCAAAGGCGCTCATCATATTTAACATCATCCCAATTTGTGACGGTTCTGATGCAAACATGGAGAAAAATGCTCCAAGCATCTGAAATAATGGAGCTCCGGGTGGATGGCCAACCTGTAATTTAGAAGAAGTAAGAATGTATTCTCCGGCATCCCAATAACTAACAGTAGGCTCAACGGTTAACCCATATACAATAAGAGAAACCAGAAAAACAAACCAGCCTAATATCCTATTCCATTTTATAAAGTTGCGTGAAGACATGAATTGAAATTTTATTAACGCTGCGAATTTAATAATAATTAGTAAACCGACTTGATTTTTTAAGTAAACCTTAAGTATTTCAACGTTTTTGTTCTAAAAATATTTGTGCAAGTAAAACTTTGTTCTAAATTTGCACTCTCAATTATTGGAATGGCCTATGGTGTAACTGGCAACACGTCTGGTTTTGGTCCAGAAGAGTCTAGGTTCGAGCCCTAGTAGGCCAACAAATTTTAGTATCCTAATCATAATTAATGGTTAGGATTTTTTTGTGAAGTAAAAATATTTTTAGAACCTGAAGATTGAATTGAGCTTTTTATGTAAGTTAGTCAATCTTAAAAGTGATTACAGGTCTCTTGGCATGATTGACCAGATCCTCACTAATACTTCCATTAAAGAAATGGGCGATCCCTTGACGACCATGAGTGCTTATACCTATAAGATCAGCGTCTATATTTTTTGAGAAATTCAATATGCCTTTTTCAATCGTGGCATCATTGTAAACGTTGAATGTTCTCTTTTTAAAGTGAATATCTTTTATGAATTCGTTCATCACTTCCTCAGCTTCTTGAGTTGTAATAAAGCTACCTGCTGTATTTACTAAGAGCAAATGCAATTTAGACCCCCAGGCTTTGGCAAAGGCTACAGCTTGTTTGTAAGTATCTTTTCCGTCATTTTTAAAATCAGAAGCAAAAACAAAGTCATCCACTTTAAACTCTTCATGTTCATTTTTGATAACTAATACCGGAACCTTAGACGTTCTTACTACTTTTTCGGTGTTCGATCCAATGAACATTTCTTTAATACCACTTGTTCCATGAGAACCCATAACAATGAGGTCGATGTTAGTTTCTTCACAATAACTTTTAACACCATCTGCAGTTTCATTGAACTTGATATTCTCAAAAATGTCTAATCCGTCCAAATAGTCTTTATCCGTTGCTTCCTCAAACTTTTGATGTGCAATTTTCATAAAAAAAATAGCTTCCGGTAACTCGCTAAAATTACTGGTGGCTATAATTTGATGCATGGGTAACTCCACCATATGGAGCATATGAATTTCACTGTTGTGTTTTTTTGCGAGTTGCGCAGCAACTTTTAGGGCGTATTCTGCTTGTTGGGAAAAATCTGTAGGTACCAATATTTTTTTCATATCAAAAGTATTCAGTTAGTGATTGGTTTATTCCCAATAAAATTAGCAATAAAAAATGATTTAATTATTGTAATTAAAATAAATTAAATATTGTATATTTGCACCGTTGTAAGGAAAAAGAGAAAGCGAGGGGACATAAAGTCCCCTCTTTTTATACTAAAAATGTTAGAAGATAAAGTCAAAGATTTGCTTGAAAAAGCACTTAAAGAAAGGCCTGATTTATTTCTTATTGATCTTTCAATTTTAGATGACAATCAAATTAGAGTAGTTATTGACGGCGATCATGGAGTGCTTGTTGAAGACTGTATTTTTATCAGTCGAGCCATAGAGCATAATCTGGACAGAGAAGAACAGGATTTTTCTCTCGAAGTTACATCTTCAGGTGCATCAACGCCATTACAACACATTAGACAGTATAAGAAAAACATTGGCAGAATTCTTAAAGTTAAGACTTCATCTGCAGAATTGGAGGGGACGTTAACGCAATCAGATCAGGAAGGGATTATTTTAGAATGGAAAGCCAGAGAGCCTAAACCGATAGGTAAAGGAAAAGTAACTGTACAAAAACAAGAGAAAATTCTGTACAGTGATATATTAAAAGCAATAGTGATGATTAAATTTTAATTCAAACGAGTAATGGAAAATCTTGCATTAATTGAATCTTTTTCAGAATTTAAGGACGATAAATTAATTGATCGTGTAACCTTAATGGCAATTTTAGAAGACGTTTTTAGAAATGCCCTTAAAAAGAAATTTGGAGATGATGATAATTTTGATATTATTATAAATCCTGATAAAGGTGACTTAGAGATATGGAGAAACAGAGTGGTTGTTGCAGACGGCGAAGTCGAGGAACCAAATCAGGAGATATCGCTCTCTGAAGCACGGAAAATTGAACCGGATTTTGAAGTAGGTGAAGATGTATCAGAAGAGGTAAAACTGATTGATCTGGGTCGTCGGGCAATTTTAGCCTTAAGACAAAATCTGATCTCAAAAATTCATGAGCATGATAACACCAATATTTACAAGCAGTTTAAAGATCTTATTGGTGAAATCTATACAGCAGAAGTGCATCACATTCGTCACAGAGCGATCATTTTATTAGATGACGACGGGAATGAAATAATACTTCCTAAGGAAAAACAAATTCCATCCGATTTCTTCAGAAAAGGAGAAAACGTTCGTGGAATTATTGAAAGCGTTGAGCTTAAAGGCAATAAGCCTTCCATAATTATGTCAAGAGCCGCTCCTGCATTTTTGGAAAAACTTTTTGAACAGGAAATACCTGAGGTATTCGATGGATTGATCACCATTAAGAATGTTGTCAGAATACCCGGTGAAAAAGCGAAGGTTGCTGTAGATTCATATGATGACAGGATTGATCCGGTTGGAGCTTGTGTTGGTATGAAAGGTTCAAGAATTCATGGGATTGTTCGTGAACTGGGTAATGAAAATATAGACGTGATTAATTATACCAATAACCTGCAGCTTTATATTACAAGAGCTTTGAGCCCGGCGAGAGTCACCTCAATAAAATTAGATGAAGAGAACAAACGTGCTGAGGTTATATTAAAACCGGAAGAAGTTAGTAAGGCTATTGGACGTGGCGGACATAACATTAGATTGGCAGGACAATTGACCGGATATGAAATTGACGTGTTTAGAGAAGGAGCTGAAGAAGATGTTGAATTAACAGAATTCTCTGATGAAATTGAAGGATGGATCATAGATGAATTGAAAAAAGCCGGATTGGATACTGCAAAAAGTGTTCTGGAACAAGAAGTGGAAGACCTTGTAAAACGAACCGATCTGGAAGAAGAAACAATCAACGATGTTCTAAGAATTCTTAAAGAGGAATTTGAAGAATAAGAAATTTAAGTTACATTAAAGGCAATTTATGGCTGAAACTATTAGATTAAATAAAGTATTACGCGAATTGAATATTTCGTTGGATCGTGCTGTGGAATTTTTAAATTCTAAAGGCATTGAGATAGATGCACGTCCGACAACGAAGATTACCGATGAGGTCCATCAGATCCTTTCTGATGAATTTCAAACAGATGCAACCAAAAGAGTTAAATCACAGGAATTAAGCGAAGCTAAGCTAAAAGAAAAAGAAGCACTGCGGTTAGAGAGAGAGCGTGAAATAGAAGAAAAGCTTTCAAGAGAAGAAGCCAGAAAATCTGTTGTAAAAGCCAAAACAACTTTAGCAGGTCCTAAACAGGTAGGCAAAATTGAACTTTCGAAACCTAAAAAAGCAGTAACAAAACCTGTTGCTGAGCCTGTTCCTGAAGAAAAGGAACCAGTAAAGAAAGAGACGGCAAAGGTAGAGCCAAAGAAAAAAGAAGAAGCAAAACCGAAAAAACCTTCTAAGAAAGAAGTTACAATTGTTGATGAAGAGGAAGTTGAAGAAGTAAAGGTTGAAACCAAGTATCAAAAATTAAGCGGACCAAAAATATCCGGAGAAAAAATTGATCTGGCTAAATTCAATAAGCCTAAGAAAAAGAAAGAAGAGAAAAAACCGGAAAAGAAAGAGGTTGGCAGTAAAGATTCTAAGGAAGATGCTTCAAAAAAGAAAAGACGCAGAATAAGTAAAGCGGGAGAATCTAATTTTCAAAATAGAAACCAGAGGACTTCTGGCGGTAATCGATTTTCGAAGGGTAAAAAGTCAACGGTTGTAAAAGAAGAGCCAAGCGAAGAAGAAGTTCAAAAGCAAATTAGAGAAACACTTGAAAAACTTCAGGGAAAAACCAGCAAAGGAAAAGGAGCTAAATATAGAAGAGAGAAACGAGATCATCATAGGGAGCAAACTGAGAAGGATCTTGAGCAAATAGAAGCAGAAAGTAAGGTTTTAAAGGTAACCGAGTTTGTAACGGCAAACGAGGTTGCTACAATGATGAATGTTCCTGTGACTCAAATTATTTCGGCTTGTATGTCACTTGGAATGATGGTAACCATGAATCAGCGTTTAGATGCTGAAACTCTATCAATTGTGGCAGACGAATTTGGCTATAAAGTAGAATTCGTTACAGCTGATATTGAAGAGGCCATAGAGGAGGATGAAGATAGACCGGAAGATTTAAAACCAAGAGCACCAATTGTGACTGTAATGGGTCATGTGGACCACGGAAAAACATCATTGTTGGATTATATACGTGAAGAAAATGTAATTGCAGGGGAATCAGGAGGGATCACACAGCACATAGGAGCTTATGGAGTGACACTTGCCGATGGTCAGCAGATAGCGTTCCTGGATACACCGGGTCACGAAGCATTTACTGCAATGCGTGCACGTGGAGCCCAGGTAACAGATTTAGCGATTATTGTAGTAGCGGCAGACGACGATATCATGCCTCAAACCAAAGAAGCTATTTCTCATGCTCAGGCTGCAGGAGTTCCTATTGTATTTGCAATTAATAAAATAGATAAACCAGATGCCAATCCGGAGAAAATAAAGGAAGGTCTGGCAAATATGAATTTATTGGTTGAAGACTGGGGAGGAAAAATTCAATCTCAAGACATTTCAGCAAAGACAGGTGAAGGTGTTAAGGAATTATTGGAAAAAGTACTTCTTGAAGCCGAATTACTGGAGCTTAAAGCAAACCCGAACAAGCCGGCCTCCGGAACCGTGGTGGAAGCTTTCCTTGATAAAGGAAGAGGTTATATTTCCACAATATTAGTGCAGGCAGGAACCTTAAGAGTAGGTGATTATGTATTGGCAGGAAAAAATAGTGGAAAAGTAAAAGCCATGCAGGACGAAAGAGGTAAGACGGTTAAAGCTGCCGGCCCTTCAAGACCGGTTTCTATCCTTGGATTAGACGGGGCGCCTCAGGCAGGCGATAAATTCGCTGTATTTGAAGATGAACGTGAAGCAAAACAAATCGCAGCTAAACGTACACAACTGCAAAGAGAACAATCGGTTAGAACACAACGTCATATAACACTTGACGAAATTGGCCGACGTATTGCACTAGGAGACTTCCAGGAATTGAATATCATTTTAAAAGGTGATGTGGATGGTTCTGTGGAAGCATTGACAGATTCATTCCAGAAGCTTTCTACAGAAGAGATTCAGGTTAATATTATTCATAAAGGAGTGGGAGCCATTACAGAAAGTGACGTGCTTCTTGCTTCGGCTTCAGATGCCATTATCATCGGATTTAATGTGCGTCCTATGGGTAATGCACGTCAAATAGCAGATAAAGAAGAAATAGATATCAGAACCTATTCAATTATCTATGATGCGATCAATGATCTTAAAGATGCTATGGAGGGAATGCTGTCACCTGAATTGAAAGAAGAAATTACAGGGAATGCAGAAATCAGAGAAACCTTTAAGATATCCAAAATTGGAACCATCGCAGGTTGTATGGTCACTAGCGGAAAGATATTTAGAAATTCAGGAATCCGATTGATTCGCGATGGAGTCGTTATATTTACCGGAGAATTATCATCATTAAAACGATTTAAAGATGATGTTAAGGAAGTTGCAAAAGGATATGATTGTGGAATCCAGATTAAAAATTATAATGATATCAATGAAGGGGATGTCATTGAAGCCTTTAAAGAAGTAGAGGTAAAAAAGAAATTGAAATAAAAAAAGAGGCTGGAAACAGCCTCTGTATTTTTAATTTTTCTTAGGTTGAAATATAAAGGCGTTCATAAACGTCTTTTTTATTCTTATCAGGGCCCTGTCAGCTTCCAGCCTGCTTCTAAAATCACCAACCCATATTTTATAATTAGGAGTTTCATATTCAATGGAACTTGGCCAGTCTGAATAATTCTCAGCAAATTCGGTTCGGGCTGCTTCGGCGGCACTTCTGCTTAACCCTGAATATATTTGTATTTTGTATCTGTCCAGGGATGTTTCCATGGACTTTTTTATTTGTAACAAGTCTTCTATTTCTTTATCCTGATTTATTACTACTGTGCCTTCTTGAGCATGCAGATTAAAACTAATTATAAAAATCAGAATAGTTAAGCAAAAGTTTGATTTAACATATAAAATATTCATATTTTTTCATTTATATTGCAAATGTAAAGGTTATAAACTCAAACAAACAACAATTTATTATTTAGAATCTTTCTAAATTATTGCTAACATATATGTAAGATTTCGAAAATCCACATTAAATGTTACTTTTGCGAGAGATTTTTATAACAGTATTTTTTTCATTTCAGTAATGAAAAAATCATACCAAAGATTAGAAGTTAATTCAAATAATAGTATGAAGTGAGCAACAATAGCCCTGTAAAGCTTGAATATCATACAAAGTGCGAATTGCTTCCAACATTTAAAAAATAGATATCAACAGATGAAACAGGTGATTCACCGTATATTAAACGCTAACATACTTCGGTTTAGTTTAATTTTTTTATTTGCATTTTCCACGTCTCTTTTTGCTCAAGAACCTGGCGACCCGGTTCAAGGGAAAGCTTTGTTTAATACTAATTGTGCTGCCTGCCATAACTTAGACAGAAAAATGGTTGGTCCTGCATTAAGAAATGTAGAGGCTCGATTAGCTGAAAGTGAAGGTCTGGATCGTGAGTGGTTGTATGCCTGGATCAGGAATAGCTCTGCATTAATTAAGTCTGGAGATGCGTATGCCGTTAAGATCTATGAAGAGTATAGTAAAGCTGCTATGACGGCTTTTCCTCAGTTAACAGATACTGATCTTAATAATATATTAGCCTATACGGCACAGGAAAAAGCTGTTCCGGCTGCTAGTACTGCTGTGGCAGATGCAGGATCGCAACAAAATGACGGCGATCTTGGGATTTCAAGTAAATTAATTTTGGGTGGTTTAGCTGTTTTATTTGGTTTGCTGGCCTTTGCATTTTATTTGGTTAACAGAACACTTCGAAGATTTGCTCTTGCCAAAAATATTGAAATTCAAGAATCTGAAAGAGGCTTACCGCTTTGGCAGGCGTTTGTTAGAAATCAGTTTTTAGTACTGGTTACTTCTATATTCTTATTATTGGCCAGTGCTTATTTTGTATATGGATATTTCATGCAATTAGGAATTGATCAGGGATATGAGCCGGTTCAACCTATTCATTATTCACACAAGATACATGCCGGTGATAATGCAATTGACTGTAAATATTGTCATTCTTCTGCTCGTGTAAGTAAGCACTCAGGAATACCTTCATTGAATATCTGTATGAACTGTCATAAATCTATATATGAGGTAGCGGAGTCTACTGCTACTGCAGAATACAGCAAAGAATTCTATGATGGTGAGATCAAAAAACTATATGCCGCTGTTGGTTGGGATGAAAATGAACAAAAATATACAGGAGAAACCAAGCCGGTAAAATGGGTTAGAATTCATAACCTTCCTGATTTTGCATATTTTAACCACTCTCAGCATGTTAGTGTTGCAGGTGTAGAATGTCAGACCTGTCATGGTCCGGTCGAAGAGATGGAGATCATGTATCAATTCTCTCCACTTACCATGGGATGGTGTATTGATTGCCACAGAACAACCAATGTAAATGTTAAAGACAATGAATATTATGCAAAAGTTCATGAAGCCTTGTCTAAAAAATATGGAGTTGACCAATTAACAGCTGCTCAAATGGGTGGATTGGAATGCGGTAAATGTCATTATTAATTTAAAAAGAAGTAATTCAATTATATCATATGTCATCAAACAAGAAATACTGGAAAAGTGTTGAAGAGCTAAAACCGAATAGTTCTATTGTTGAGACGCTCAAAAGCAAAGAGTTTGTAGAAGAAATTCCAACAGATGAATTCTTAGGTAATAAGGAAACATTGGATTCATCTAGCACAACACGTCGTGATTTCTTAAAGTATGTTGGTTTTAGTACCGCTGCAGCAACTTTGGCTGCCTGTGAAGGGCCAGTTATTAAATCTATTCCTTATGTAGTTCAACCGGATTCAATTATCCCAGGAGTAGCAAATTATTATGCTACAACAATTGCAGATGGATTTGATTTTGCCAGCGTATTGGTTAAAACCAGAGAAGGGCGACCAATAAAAATTGAAAATAACACACTCGCCGGATCAAACGGAAATGCAAATGCAAGAGTAAATGCATCGGTTCTTGGCTTATATGATAGTTTAAGGGTGCAAGGGCCATTAAAAGATGGTGAAGCAATTTCCTGGAGTGATTTTGATGCAGAAGTAGTTCAGAAATTAGCTGGTTTAAAAGATTCCGGTAAAGAAATTGTATTGTTAACTCAAACTTTTGCAAGTCCTTCTACCAGTAAATTAATTGCTGAATTCAAAGAAAAATATGGAAATGTCAGACACGTGGTTTATGATTCTATTTCAGAATCGGCTGCGTTGGATGCATACCAGTCTAAATATGGAGAAAGAGGATTAGCTAATTACGATTTCTCTCAAGCCTCAACAATAGTATCAATAGGAGCAGATTTCTTGAGTGATTGGCAGGGCGGCGGATTTGATTCGGGATATTCGGTAGGCAGAATTCCTAATAATGGCAAAATGTCTCGCCATATTCAGTTCGAATCTAATATGTCTCTTACCGGGGCAAATGCAGATAAAAGAGTGCCTTTGACTCCTAGTCAGCAAAAAGTGGCATTGGCAAAATTGTACAGTTATGTCATGGGAGGTTCTGTTTCAGGAGAATTGCCTCAATCAATAGATGCCGCAGTTCGTGAAGCAGCTTCCGAACTTAAAAAAGCAGGAAGCAACGGTGTTTTAGTTTCGGGGATTCAGGATGTAAATGCACAGACCGTAGTTTTAGAAATTAATGAGGCATTAGGCAGTAAAGCATTTGATACTGAAACAACAATAAAAACGCGTCAGGGCAGCAGCAAGGATGTGGCAAGTTTAATTGCTGATATGAATTCAGGAAAAGTTGGAGCCATTATCATGAATGGTGTCAATCCTATGTATACTTTACCTAATCCATCAGAATTTGCCGAAGGTTTGACCAAAACGGAATTGTCAATTGCGTTTTCGATGAAGCAGGATGAAACCTCTTCCTTCACACAATTTATTGGAGCAACACCTCATTATTTAGAATCATGGGGTGATGTGGAATTGAAAAAAGGGCATTTTGGTTTAATGCAACCAACAATTCGGCCTTTATTCAATACAAGACAATTTCAACAGGCATTATTGGTATGGAATGGGAACGACATTGCTTACAACGATTATATAAAACAAGTTTGGAATTCAGATATATTAAATGGCTCATCCTTTAATCAGGCACTGCATGACGGCGTTTTCGTAGGAAACGGAACAAGTAGTGAAAGCTCTGAAACTTCAGATTCTGCACAAATACCGTCAGGTGATGCGGCCAGAGCATTGGCTTCATCTGCTGCAGCAAGTGATTTTGAGCTTACCTTGTATTCTAAGGTTGGTATGGGTGACGGTCAACAGGCAAATAATCCATGGCTACAGGAATTCCCAGATCCAATTACACGAACTTCCTGGGATAATTATTTAACTGTTAGCAAATCTGATGCGGATGAATTAGGCTTGATAAATGAGCATGTTGCTACCGGAGCTTTAAATGGAAGTTATGCAGAAGTTACGGTTAATGGTAATGCCCTAACAGTTCCTGTTTTAATTCAGCCCGGACAGGCTAAAGGAACTGCCGGTCTATCATTTGGATATGGAAGAACTGCCGGTTTGAAAGATGAATTAATGACTGGTGTTAATGCTTATAGCTTCTATCAGGATTTTAATCCGGTTCAAAATATCAGCATAAAACCTGCTTCCGGAATGCATGAATTTGCATGCGTCCAATTACAAAATACCTTAATGGGCCGTGGTGATATCATAAGAGAAACTACCCTCGAAATATTTAATACAAAAGATAAGAACTACTGGAATGCCATTCCTGAAGTGTCTTTAAATCATATAGAAACACCGGTGACATCTCCGGATGTTGATCTTTGGGATGAGTTTGATCGTTCCATTGGGCATCATTTCAATTTGTCAATTGATCTTAATGCATGTACAGGATGTGGCGCTTGTGTTATTGCCTGTCATGCCGAAAACAATGTACCCGTTGTAGGCAAACAAGAAGTTAGAAGAAGTCGGGACATGCATTGGTTGCGTATTGACAGATACTATTCTTCTGAAGAATCATTTGAAGGTGATAACATTAAAAAAGATTCGGCTGAAGGATTATTTGGAGCAACTGGAGTTAAAGATACTTTAATAGAAATGGAGTCGGCAGCAGTTGAGAATCCTCAGGTTGCATTCCAGCCAATAATGTGCCAGCATTGTAATCATGCGCCTTGTGAAACCGTTTGTCCGGTTGCAGCAACATCGCACAGTCGCCAGGGTCAAAACCATATGGCATATAACCGTTGTGTGGGTACTCGTTATTGTGCAAACAACTGTCCTTATAAAGTAAGACGTTTTAACTGGTTCCTATATTCTCAGAATGATGAATTTGATTATTTCATGAATGATGATCTGGGAAGAATGGTCATAAATCCTGATGTAACAGTGCGTTCACGTGGTGTTATGGAAAAATGTTCATTCTGTATTCAACGAACTCAGAAAACCATTCTGGATGCAAAACGCGAAGGAAGAGAAATTAAGGATGGTGAGTTCCAAACAGCTTGTTCTGCGGCATGTAGCAATGGAGCAATGATTTTTGGAGATATAAATGATAAAGAAAGTAAAGTTGCAAAACTAGAAGAAGATAAACGTATGTATCGCTTATTGGAAAGTGTTGGTACTAAACCAAATGTTATGTATCAGGCCAAGGTGAGAAATACAAAAGAAGCTTAAAACTAATAAAGAAACAATTTAAAGTATTATGGCGTCTCATTACGAAGCACCTATTAGAAGACCTTTAGTTACCGGCGAAAAATCATATCACGATGTATCGGTAGATGTGGCGGCTCCCGTAGAAGGACCAGCAAATAAGCAATGGTGGATTGTATTTTCAATATCTCTTGCTGCTTTTCTTTGGGGAATTGGTTGCATAATTTATACCATATCTACAGGAATTGGTACTTGGGGTTTAAATAAAACTGTTGGCTGGGCCTGGGATATCACAAACTTTGTTTGGTGGGTAGGAATTGGTCATGCAGGTACTCTTATTTCGGCGGTACTGTTATTATTCCGTCAAAAATGGAGAATGGCTATCAACCGATCTGCTGAAGCCATGACCATTTTCTCTGTGATTCAGGCTGGATTATTCCCGATCATACATATGGGACGACCATGGCTAGGATATTGGGTACTGCCTATTCCAAACCAATATGGTTCACTTTGGGTAAACTTTAACTCACCGCTTCTTTGGGATGTATTTGCGATATCTACATATTTATCGGTATCATTAGTGTTCTGGTGGACGGGATTGCTTCCAGATTTCGCTATGATAAGGGACAGGGCAGTTAAACCATTTCAAAAGAAAATATACTCACTATTGAGTTTTGGCTGGACAGGACGTGCTAAAGACTGGCAGAGATTTGAAGAAGTATCTCTGGTATTAGCAGGATTGGCGACACCTCTTGTACTTTCGGTACATACAATTGTATCATTTGACTTTGCTACTTCGGTAATTCCGGGTTGGCATACAACTATTTTCCCGCCTTACTTTGTTGCAGGAGCGATCTTTTCAGGATTCGCAATGGTGCAGACTTTGCTTATCATCATGAGGAAAGTAAGTAACCTTGAAGATTATATCACAGTACAGCACATTGAATTAATGAACATTGTGATCATGATCACGGGTTCAATAGTTGGTGTGGCTTATATTACAGAGTTGTTCATAGCCTGGTATTCGGGAGTTGAATATGAACAATACGCATTCCTGAACAGGGCTACGGGACCTTATGCATGGGCATACTGGATGATGATGAGTTGTAACGTGTTTTCACCTCAGTTTATGTGGTTTAAAAGACTAAGAACCAGCATCATGTTCTCCTTCTTCATTTCAATCGTTGTAAATGTTGGAATGTGGTTTGAGCGTTTCGTGATCATCGTGACTTCTTTGCACAGAGATTATTTACCGTCGTCCTGGACAATGTTCTCACCTACCTTTGTTGATATAGGGATATTTATTGGTACTATTGGTTTCTTCTTTGTGTT
>CBDUIO010000014.1:0-19209 GCA_965367355.1 uncultured Flavobacteriaceae bacterium | reverse complement strand
TGGAAAGGGAATCCTTTGCAAGTAACACTAGTCAAATTTTTATTGAAACACCTTATAGAAATAACAAAATGCTTGAGGAAATATGTAAAACTTTACACGCTGACACCAATGTATGTATAGCCTGCGATATTACGCTTCCGTCAGAATATATTAAAACAAAAACCGTGAAGGAGTGGAAACATACAAAAGTTGACCTTCACAAAAGACCAACCATATTTATAATCCATAAAAATTAAATCCTGGATACCTTGGCCTCTTTATCGGGAACAACTACAGAAGTGTCATATCCCGAAAATCGATTCATATAATAGGATATAGACGTCCCATAAGCATCAGAAAATCTATTTCTGCCAAAACTTCTTAAATATTTCTTGACACTCCCTGGTCCAGCCAAATGAGCAGCTGCTAAAATTCCGGACTCCGTAATTTCAATGCCATTGATTTTCTTGCCAACAAACCTATCGATATCCTTTCTAAGAATCCACTTGTTTCTCGATGCATTGGCCATAAATGCCTTTTCCTGTAATTCAGGGTTATATAAAAATTGATTAGGTGTATAAATACCTATTAATTCAAGAGTTTCAATTCCAAATTGATATTTCCCTAAATAGCCAAAATCATTGACGGAGAAATAATTTCCTCTCGACTCCTTAAAGGCGAGTGCATCTTTAAATCCTAAATAGGTTTTACCTAAATATGGTAAATAAAATTCATCATTTTTTTCTTCAGGCATTTCGTCTTGAACAACATTATAACATAAGTCCAAACCTTGAGTTGAATAATCGGCAATATCTAATGAAGTATTTGATTGAGATGAAAAGAAAAGTACTGCAAAAATTGATAGAAGAATACTAAAATAGCTTACAATATTTTTTATCATTTTTTATCTTTTATAAGTCAAAATTAAACATTTAATATTTGTCTTAAAATCGATGGCAAATATATGCTATTTTTTAATTACCTAAATATTAATATGTTAGACTTATGTTAAAAATATAAATAATGGAATTTCACCTTTCCGTTATTTGTTATTTCTAAAGTTGGAGCAGGTATTTTTATGAAATTGATAATACTAAACACCGATTTTAACACTCTGGATTTAGTCTTAATCCTTTCCAGATCGATATCCAGGCTTAAATAATACTGTCTAATTCTATTTTGATCTGGAAACTCTAATTCACTAGCAGGTTCATTCCCTGTCAGCATACCATCAGCCCCATATCCGAATGCCAGATTAAGCCATTTTGGAAATTTACCCCCTTTTGTAAATGACTGAATATTAGCACTTAACCAATAGGTCTGTCCGTTATAATCTTTTATAGTTTGCTCCAGAAAACTTGCACCAAGCCTTTCCGGTCTCATAGGAGCGTATTTGGTCTGATGAAATGAATATTTGAAAGTAATACGCTGTTCTTCCCAAAGAAGCTCCTGGCCCACAAAAAGTCCCGTTCCTGCTAAATTGGAGGCCATGTCTCCCCAGGAAAATCCCCATTCTTCAGAGAATCCGTCAAAAACCTCAACAAATGTTAAAAATGTCAGACCCAAAGTCGCACCATATATTAACTGATCCTTTCTGATATTTCCTGCCCAATTCAATACGTCTGCCCCTAATCTGCCAACATGATATGAAGTTAAAACATGGCCCATTTTGTCCATTTGAAGCCATTCACTATTATCATTTATTGTGTGGAATTTTGATTGTTCATAATCGCTGTACCACAGTTGATTCAATCCAATTAAGGCTGCTGAGCCTAAAGCTGCTTCAGTAATAATGACTGTATTTAGTCTTGGTTTATTTAAAGTGTCACTGGGAGTTAAAAATAAATCGGTTTTTGATTGCCCTAAAGTGCCATAGCTCATCATAACCGTTAATCCGAATAATAAAAATTGTTTAGGACGAAATCTCAACATTAACGATTAATTCCTTGTTTGTTAATCCATCTGACATATTCCTGCCTATTCCTGTTATGTTGAGACAAGGTTTTAGCAAACTTATGGTAACCAAACTTCTCTACATTAGCAACAAAGTAATAAAAATCATGTTTTTCCGGATTTAGCACGGCATCAATTGATGAAATATCGGGCATTGCTATTGGACCCGGAGGAATTCCTGCATATTTGTAAGTGTTATAAGGCGAATCCAATTCCAGATCTTTATACAATACTCGTTTAATAATGGTGTCAAAATTACCTGATTTTTGTTTTATAGCGTAAATTATGGTTGGATCTGCCTGCAAAGGCATACCTCTTTTTATTCTGTTTAAATATACTCCGGCAACTCTTGGGCGTTCATCAACTTTAGCGGTTTCTTTTTGAACAATAGAAGCCAATGTGATAACATCTCCCTGATCTAATCCAAAGGCTTTCGCTTTATTTAATCTGGATTCTGTCCAGAATTTTTTATACTCCTGTAACATTCGGTCACGGAATTTCTCGGCAGAAGTATTCCAAAAAAATTCATAACTGTTTGGAAGGTACATACCTAATGCATCAGCACCTTTAAAACCATTTTCACTTAAAAATTCCTGATTTTCGAAGGTATTAAGAAGCGAAATACTGTCGGCTTCGATTTGAGAGGCAATTCTACCAGCAAGTTCAGGTAAAGTTTCCTGATTATTAAAGGAAACTTTTACAGGAATATTTTTGCTCCTTATCGAGTTTATAATCTCATTATTGTTCATCCCCTTTTCAATAACAAACTTGCCAGGTTTTACATTAGATGTATATTGTTTTCTATCTGCTAAAGCATCAAACTTATCAATATCTTTAAGTAAAGGAATTAACTGATCCCTTACATCCTGGTATTTTGAATTTGTTGGTATAAAGATATAAGCGTTCTCATTTTCAAAATTGGTATTAGGTTTAAACATTGCAGAATACACATAATTTGCAATGAAACCTGCAATTACCAATCCTATCAGTACTATAGCCAAGAGAATTCTTTTAATGTACATTTATTGGTTTATTAATTGATATAAATATTCGTTTTTGAACTTACCGTTAATAAGACTCCAATCTTTTTTTAGTCCTATTTCCTGAAATCCTTGTTTTTTAAATAATCTTATACTTGCTTCATTGCCTTCGGTAATGTTACAGAATAACTGATGAAGGTTAAGGTGTGTAAAGCAATATTTGATCAAAAGATGCAAAGCTTCACTGCCTAAACCATTTTGCCTGTCTTTTTTATCTCTAATGATAATGCCTATTCCTGCTCGCTTATTTTTAAAATCGAAATCAAAAAGATCGATCATACCAACTGCAACATTTTCATAATTAGAAATAACAAGTCTCAATTGTTTAACCTGATAAATATCCTTATGTGATTCCTCTATATATTGCTTTAATAAATATTTAGAGAATGGTGTTTCTGTATTACTTATTTCCCAGATGGATTCATCATTTTCAATTTCGTGAATAAATTCAAGATCTTCCGGTTCCAACGCCCTTAAATAAATATGTTCTCCTTTTAATGTCACCATTCAATTGTGCCTTTAAAAACTAATTTTGCCGGACCTATGAGCCATATATTTTTATAAGAACCGTTTTTTCTATCAAAGGAAACTTGCAATTCACCTCCTTTAGTTTTTAGGGTAATTAAGTCTTTTTTCGTATCGCCATTATAATTCATGGCCAATGCTGCTGCGGTTACACCAGTTCCACATGATAAAGTTTCATCTTCAACTCCGCGTTCATAGGTTCTGATGGCGAATACATCATCTTTGATCTTATGAACAAAATTTACGTTAGTACCTACTTCTTTATAGGGCTTTCCATATCTTATTTTAGCGCCTTCTTCCTTTATATTTAAAGTTTCCAGATCGCTTTCAAATTGAACATGGTGAGGAGATCCTGTATTTAAGAAAATATGACTCTCATATTTCTCAACATTATCCACATCCTTCATTTGAAGTTTAATTAATTCACCTTCAATTATGACCTTATGAACACCATCGATAGCCTCAAATGTTCCTTGGTCATCTATCACTTTAAGTTGTTTTGCAAAAGCTGCCAAACATCTTCCGCCATTGCCACACATGGAGCTTTCTCTCCCATCAGAATTAAAATAAACCATTTTATAGTCCAAGGTATCATGATCCTCAAGCAATATTAATCCGTCCGCACCTATGCCAAATCGTCTGTCACAAAGGGATTTTATCAAATTGGTATTATTTTTGTCAATAACATATTGCCTGTTATCAATTAAAATAAAGTCGTTACCTGTGCCTTGATATTTATAAAAGGTGTAAGTCATGAACTCATAATTGTATCAGCAAATATAATAATAAAACGGAGTTAATTACTAGATGTTAAATTACAGTTAACTCCGTTGTTAAAAGACGTTAAAGTTAAATTTGAAATTCAATAAATCTTTAATTTTAATCGTTAGTCTAACTAATCTAAAACTGAAAAGAATGAAAAAAATAAGTCTATTAGTGTTGGTTTCAGTTATTGGAGGAGCGATCACCCTGGGAACCTACAAATTCTTTCTGGAAAAAGAGAACAAAGTAATAGTAGAAACTGCCAAAAGTGGTCCAACTTTTCTTCCGACAAATTTAAATACAATTCCTACCAATTCTGTATTAGCATCAAACATTGATTTTGTTGAAGCTGCAGAAAAAACTGTAGACGCTGTTGTACACGTTATGAATACAACAGTTTCAAGGGCACCTGTAACTATTCAGGATCTGTTTTTTGGGCGAAGTACAGAACGCGCACAAATTGGGACCGGAAGTGGGGTGATTATATCTCCAGATGGATATATCGTGACAAACAACCATGTTATTGCCGGTGCCCAGGCACTCACAGTAACTTTAAATGATAATAAAACTTATAAAGCTGAATTAGTAGGAAAGGATACTCGAACAGATATTGCACTTTTAAAGATAGAGGCAGATGAAGAATTGCCTTATACGAGATTTGGTGATAGCGATCAGGCAAAAGTTGGAGAGTGGGTATTAGCTGTTGGAAATCCATTCAATCTTACATCAACTGTTACAGCGGGTATCATTAGTGCCAAATCCAGAGATCTGTCTGGTGAGAATTACCAATCCTTCATTCAAACAGATGCGGCTGTAAATCCAGGAAATTCAGGAGGAGCACTAGTAAATACTAACGGAGATCTAATTGGAATCAATACAGCCATAACTTCTCAAACCGGCTCATATATTGGATATTCCTTTGCTGTGCCCAGCAATATTGCCAGAAAGGTTATTGAGGACATCATGGAATTTGGAAACGTGCAAAATGGAATTCTAGGTGTTACGGGAGGAGCTCTGAACAGTGCATATGCCAAAAAATTAGGTCTTAACGAAACCGAAGGCTTTTATATTGATGACGTCGAGGAGAAATCGGGTGCAGAGAAGGCTGGATTGAAAAGTGGTGATATCATCAAAAAATTAGATAACATTGAAATTTCTAAATTTTCAGATCTAAGTGGGTATATAAGTTCAAAAAGACCGAATGATATTGTAAATGTGACTATTTTAAGAAAAGGGAACCAAAAAACTGTGCCTGTTAAGTTATCTAAAAAAGGATTGGATAAAATAGATTTTTTAGGATTGGAACTTAGAAACCTTTCAAAAGAAGCTAAGGAAAAATATGAGTTGGATGGGGGTGCTTACATAACCAAGTCCAACAACTATGAACTTTACAAGAAATTAGGCTTAAAACATGGCTATATTATTACTGATATTAACGATACTCCGATTAAAAGTATTGAAGACATTGAAAGATTTAAAGGTGATTACGGGAATAGTGCTCTTGAAAAAAGCATCTATAAAATGGGCGTAATCAATGAATATGGTCAGCGTGAACGTTATATTTTTAAATAATAATCTATCTAAAAACAGCATTTAAGCCTTCATAACATTGAAGGCTTATTTTTTTTATAAATTTATTTACGAAAACGTTTGAAATCTGTACTTTTGCCGAAATTTCATTAACCTAACATCAACATCAATGGGCTTTAATAAATCGTACGAAAAGGAATTAGCCTTTCAAGCCAACAGACGTCACGCCACTGTTGAATTCATTAAAACTGTGAGCGACTTATGGTATCATAAATCAATAGAATTGGTACTTTTCAGAAATCAACTAATAGACAGAAATGTCAGCCAAATTTTAAGCCTGCATGAATATGCCGGTGAGTTTGTACAAAAACCAATTTCCATTTTTGATTCTGTTGATATAGCACAAGCTATAAAAACATTAAAATTACCACCTGCCAAAATAGATATTGGTAAATTAACGTATGAATATCAATTGGAAGAAAAGAAATACAGCAATGCCCTTTCTTTTGTATCGAATAAATTAAAAGATGCGAATCAAAATGGCAGCATTTCTCCCAAAGATGTCATTCTTTATGGCTTTGGAAGAATTGGACGCCTGGTTGCAAGAGAATTAATGGCGAGAACGGGTCAAGGCAGTCAGCTAAGATTGAGAGCTATTGTTACTCGTGGCGATATTGATAAAAACATTCTTGAAAAAAGAGCTTCTTTGCTTCGTAATGACTCAGTGCATGGTGATTTCCCAGGGACAGTATCAGTCGACGTTAAAAACCAGGCGCTTTTAATAAATGGGACGACAGTAAATATCATTTCTTCAAACAACCCCGAAGATATAGACTATACAAAATATGGCATTTCTAAGGCTTTAGTTATTGATAACACCGGTGCCTTTAGAGATGAAGCTGGTCTGGGGCGACATTTAGCCGCTAAGGGTATTGATAAGGTATTGTTAACGGCTCCGGGAAAGGGGGTGCCAAATATAGTGCATGGTGTAAATCAATTAGATTACGACCCTAATAAAGTGAATATATTTTCTGCTGCTTCATGTACGACAAATGCCATTACACCGGTTTTAAAAGCAGTTGAAGATTCATATGGAGTAAAAAGCGGTCATATTGAAACCATTCATGCTTATACGAATGATCAGAATTTGGTCGATAATTTTCATAAGAAATATCGTCGCGGAAGAGCAGCTGCACTCAATATGGTAATTACTGAAACAGGAGCAGGAACTGCAGTGGCAAAAGCATTACCAAGCTTAGAAGGTAAATTAACTTCAAACGCCATTAGAGTCCCAGTACCCAATGGTTCATTGGCCATTTTGAACCTTGAATTGAGAAAAAAGACTTCCTTAGAAAGTATAAATGCTACTTTAAAAAAGTATGCATTGGAAGGTGATCTGGTAGAACAAATAAAATATGAGTTGAGCGATGAATTGGTATCAACAGACATTGTAGGCAGCTCTGCTCCTGCAATTTATGATAGCAAAGCGACTATTGTACGAAAGGATGGCAAAAACGTTATTTTATATGTTTGGTATGACAATGAGTATGGTTACAGTCATCAAGTTATTAGGTTGGCAAAATATATTTCCAAAGTAAGACGTTATACTTATTATTAAATGTTTCGACGTCTAAACTATTTAGAAGGAACGTATTTAATTTAAACTATAAAATGCGGAGTTTTATAATAACTTATTTGGTATTTAACCATACTTTATTGTTAAATTCGCGAAATCAAATGGCTAACCTATTTAATTATTTATAAATGAATTTTAAATACTTTACTACACTACTTTTGTTATCAAGCTTTACTTTTTTAAGCGCTCAGGACAAAACAGAAAACAAATTATCTTTAAACAGCGGCACCATAGACAACCAGTTTGAATATGTTATTACAAAATCCTATACTTATAATGGTAATGGAAAAGTTTATAAAAATGTGGAAAGATATTGGCTTGATGCATTAAGAGCTCATACCATTGATTCCATAAATGCTTTAAAAGATCAACTTAAAAATACAAAGCAAATTGTTGAAAATCAAGATACTGAAATACAAGTTTTAAAGACCAATTTAGATGATACCAATGCAACTCTGGATCAAACAAAATTAGAGAAAAACAGTATGTCATTATTTGGGTTTTTAATGAGTAAAACAGGATATAATATCTTACTTTGGTCAATTATTGCCGGCTTACTTGCATTATTGCTTTTCTTTATTTTTAAATTCAAAAACAGCAATGCCATTACTAAGCAAGCCAAATTAGCTTTAGCAGAAACAGAAGAAGAGTTTGAAGATCATAGAAAAAGAGCCCTGGAAAGGGAACAAAAAGTGATGCGCAGACTGCAGGATGAGTTAAATAAACAAAAAGCTAAAACGAAATAAATTAATCATAAAAATGATCCACTAAGTTTACCTTAGTGTAATTAAAAATCTGTAATTTGTGTTACAGATTTTTTTTTATGCCAATTATACAAGCTACCATCGATCATCTTAATGATCTTTTTCCTTTATTTGACGCCTATCGTGTTTTTTATAAGCAAGATTCAAATGACAAAGCTGCAAAAGACTTTTTAAACGATCGACTAACAAAGAATGATACAGTGATTTATTTGGCTTATATTGATAAAAAAGCCGTCGGATTTGTTCAATTATTTCCCAGTTTTTCATCCGTTAGCATGCAGCCATTATATATTCTCAACGATCTTTATGTTGATAAAAGATGTAGAAAACAAGGCATTGGTGTGTCTTTACTCAATAGAGCAAAACAATTATGCAAGGAAGAGAACTGCAAAGGATTATCATTACAAACTGGAAAGACTAATCCGGCACAACATTTATACGAAAGTTTAGGTTGGAAAAAAGATCAAGACTTGTTTTACTTCTGGTACAATGAACACTTGAATCTGTTATAAAAATATAATAAATTAAACCCTAAACTAAATTTTCAGACCTATGAATGGAAAAATTTGTTTGGTAACAGGAGCAAATGCGGGAATTGGATTCGCTATTTCACTTGGACTTGCAAAAAAGGGTGCTACTGTTGTCATGGTTTCTCGTAATAAATCCCGAGGTGAGACATCATTAGCTAAAATAAAAAGAATAAGTCATAATAATTCGATTTTTCTATTAGTAGCTGACCTTTCTTCTCAAGCCGAAATACGTCAATTGGTTATTAATTTTAACAAGAAATTCAATAGACTAGATATTTTGATAAACAATGTAGGCGTAATAACTCAACAACGAATTTTAACCAAGGATGGATTGGAAATGCAGTTTGCTCTTAATCATTTAGCTCCTTTTTTATTAACTGATCTACTATTGGAATCTATAAAAAAAAGTAACTCTGCTCGAATTATAAACATTTCATCTACTGCTCACAAAAATACAAGAATAAATTTCGATGATCTGCAGTCTGTGCAATCCTATAATCCTGTAGAGGTATATAAAAAAACTAAATTATGTAATGTTTTATTTACTTATGAATTGGCACGTAGGTTAAAAGGAACCAACATCACTTCAAACTGCCTTCATCCAGGGGTGATAAGAACTAAATTGTTAGGCAATTTACTTAGTTTCAGTGAACTTTTTGGTGGTAAATGGGGCTTAAATTTCATCCGTTGGCTTCGTTACAAATCACCTCAAAAAGGAGCACAAACACCTCTCTATTTGGCCAGTTCTCCTGATTTAGATGGGGTTAGTGGCAAGTATTTTGATAATAAACGCATGGTTGATTCTTCAAAGGAATCTTATGAATTAGGCCCTGCCAAAAAATTATGGGATATCAGTAAAAAATTAACAGGTCAAAAATAAAAGAATCATAATCAAATTAATCATATTTTACTCGATCCTTAGATAAATACTTATTTAATATCATTCTTTTTCATTCTAATCGAATATTCGCATCTTTGTAATAATGAGAATTGATATAATAACCGTTTTACCGGAATTACTTAAAAGTCCATTTGAAGCCTCGATATTAAAACGAGCCATAGATAGTGGTTTAGTTGAGGTACATATCCATAATTTAAGAGATTATACTTCTGATAATTACAAATCGGTAGATGATTACCAATTTGGAGGTGGTGCAGGTATGGTGATGATGGTAGAACCCATTGATAAATGTATTACCGGTTTAAAGACAGAACGAGCATATGACGAGATCATATACATGACACCTGACGGAGAGCAATTCAATCAAGGAATAGCTAATCAAATCTCATTAAAGGAAAATATTATTATCCTATGTGGACATTACAAAGGTGTGGACCAGCGTGTTCGTGATCATTTTATAACTCGTGAATTATCCATTGGTGATTATGTGCTGTCTGGAGGTGAATTAGGTGCGGCTGTAGTATGTGATGCCGTTATCAGGCTAATTCCGGGAGTATTGGGAAATGAAACCTCTGCTTTAACCGATAGTTTCCAGGATAATTTGCTGGCACCACCCATTTACACCAGACCTCGGGACTATAAAGGCTTGACAGTCCCTGATGTTTTATTCAGTGGTAACTTCCCGGAAATTGAAAAATGGCGTGAAGATCAGGCTTATCAACGAACCAAGGAAAGACGACCGGATTTACTGGATGAGTAAGTGTTAAGGATAGCAACGGCATCCTTTTTAATTTGTCATTTTGAGTTATTTGCTGTCAAAATGTTTATAAGACAAATTAAAAAGACAGAGTGAATAGCCTGACCTGAAGTGCAACGCAAGGAAACACCCAAAAACTTTTTAACTTTTAACTTTTAGCTTTTAACTTTTTCATTATATTTGCACCCAATTTCGGGTTAACCTCTGGCGAGAATCGTGAATGTTGTTTCGGATTAATTATTAAAATAGATTACAAAATGGAATCTTTATTAAAATATGTTCAGGATGAGTTAGTAGTAAAAAAAGAATTCCCTGAATTTTCTGCTGGTGACACAATTACTGTGTATTATGAAATTAAAGAAGGTGCTAAAACCAGAACTCAGTTCTTTAAGGGTGTAGTACTTCAAAGAAGAGGTTCAGGAGCAACTGAAACTTTTACAATTAGAAAAATGTCCGGAACGATTGGAGTTGAAAGAATTTTTCCAGTAAATATGCCTGCGCTTCAAAAAATTGAAGTGAATAAAAAAGGTAAAGTACGAAGAGCAAGAATCTTTTACTTTAGAGGCCTTACCGGTAAAAAAGCAAGAATCAAAGAAGAAAGACGTTAATAAACGTTTAATATCTCTCAAAAGCCCTGAAAAATCAGGGCTTTTTTTATTAACAATTGTTAATAAGCTTGGTTCATAAATCGTTGATATTAAACGTCTTAAAATATTTGAAATATTACATTGCTGATCTATATTAGCTAAAGAATTTGATAACGGCTTCGGCCGGTTTTGGTGTCAAAACCAAATTAAATTTAAATTCAATATAAAGTAACGTTCTTTATAAAACTGTTTTCTGAGGTTTCAAGACGCCATGTGTAGGCATGTGTAAGTTGAGAGATCATGAAGTTGTAAAAAGGGTTGTATGTTTCGGCAGACAAAAACTAGTACAGCGGAAAGTCTAGGTATCTGGCAGGAGCGAAAGTGAGAGTTGGAAAAGGAGGCAATGAATTAAAAGTGGTAGGTTACGAAAGTAAAATGCAATTGATAATTTATCAAGGAAAACAGTTTAACTAAAACATTTTGGTAACAGGTCAATACATTTTGAAAGTTACATTAAACAAAATGTTTTATTGAAATAGTGAAACTTGAACCGAAAAAGTGTAGAACGAAAGTTTTAACTGAGGTTAGCAGCAATGCTAAATAGGTCACGCGGAACTGTTTCAAGAAAGCCATGTCAAAATAGATTAACTTCTAGATGATATGGCTTTTGTGTTTTTATTCCCTTTGTTTCTTTGTTTTGTCTCATTTTTGAATTAGTTGAGAATTCTTACCATTTATATTGAGCAGTAATAATTTTAGCAACATGAAATTTGTATATTTGCAACGCTCAAATAAGACCTTTTTTCTTAAATTTTAAAATAAATTAAATGTCAGATAAGTCTACAATCATTTACACGAAAACAGATGAAGCTCCTGCGTTAGCTACGCGTTCTTTCTTACCCATTATTAAAGCGTTTTTAAAACACTCCGGAATACGTGTTGAAACAAAAGATATTTCATTAGCCGGAAGAATTCTGGCTAGTTTTCCTGAATTTTTAAATGAGGATCAAAAAGTTACTGATGCATTATCAGAATTGAGTGAATTGGTTAAAAAACCTGAAGCCAACATTATTAAATTACCAAACATAAGTGCTTCAATACCACAACTTGAAGCGGCCATCAAGGAATTACAATCCAAAGGATTTAAATTACCAAATTATCCTGAAGATCCTAAAAATGATAGTGAAAAATCAATAAAATTAAGATATGACAAAATAAAGGGAAGTGCTGTAAATCCAGTGCTTCGCGAAGGAAATTCTGATAGGCGAGCTCCTAAGGCCATAAAAAATTACGCCAAAAAGAATCCACACTCCATGGGTGCATGGTCTCCAGATTCCAAAACACATGTGGCGACGATGACAAAAGGAGATTTTGCACATAATGAAAAATCTATTACTCTTGATCATCCAACTTCTATAAAAATAGTTCATACCAATTCTCAAGGATCGAAAACAATATTGAAAGATAGCTTTCCTTTATTGAAAGGAGAAATTATAGATGCAACTGTCTTAAGTAAAAAGGAATTAATTGGGTTTTTAGATAAGCAGATAAAAGACGCAAAATCTAAGAATGTCCTGTTTTCGTTACACATGAAAGCAACCATGATGAAAGTATCAGATCCAATTATTTTTGGCCATGCTGTTGAAGTATTTTTTAAAGACGTATTTAATAAGCATTCAAAAACCTTTGAAGAAATTGGCGTTGATGTAAAAAATGGTTTCGGAGATCTATTAAATGATATTCAAAAATTACCTGAAAATAAGAGAAAAGAAATAGAAGCAGATATTAAAAAGGCCTTAAAAGAAGGTCCTGAACTCGCCATGGTGAATTCAGATAAAGGAATTACCAACCTTCATGTGCCAAGCGATGTGATCATTGATGCATCCATGCCTGCTATGATAAGGACTTCAGGGAAAATGTGGAATAAACATGGGAAATTGCAAGACACCAAAGCTGTTATTCCGGACAGTAGTTATGCCGGAATTTATACTGCTACCATAAACTTTTGTAAAAAACATGGTGCATTCGATCCAACTACCATGGGAACTGTCCCTAATGTGGGTCTAATGGCCCAAAAAGCAGAGGAATATGGCTCTCATGATAAAACATTTGAAATTTCCTCAGATGGAGTTGTTCAGGTTATTGATGAAAACGACAAAATTTTAATAGAACACAAAGTAGAAAAAGGTGATATCTGGCGTATGTGTCAAACCAAAGATGCACCTGTCCAGGACTGGATAAAATTAGCAGTTTCCAGAGCCAGAGCGTCAAATACACCAGCGGTTTTCTGGTTGGATAAAAACAGAGCTCACGATGCTGAGCTTATTATAAAGGTTGAGAAATATTTACCTAATCATGACACAACTAGGCTGGATATAAGGATCTTATCTCCTATTGAAGCCACTAATTTTACATTGAAACGAGTGAAGGAAGGGAAAGATACTATATCTGTGTCAGGAAATGTGTTAAGAGATTATTTAACCGATCTGTTCCCAATACTAGAAGTAGGCACAAGTGCAAAAATGCTGTCAATTGTTCCATTAATGAATGGTGGCGGATTGTTTGAAACAGGAGCCGGTGGGTCGGCACCGAAACATGTTCAGCAGTTTACATCAGAAAATCACTTGCGTTGGGATTCTTTAGGTGAATTTTTAGCCCTTGCAGTTTCCTTAGAACATATATCGGAAAAAACTAATAATTCGAAAGCAGCTATTTTAGGAGAGACTTTAGATGCGGCAACAGAAAAACTCCTGGAGAATAAAAAAGGCCCATCCAGAATTGCAGGAGAAATAGATAACAGAGGTAGTCAATTCTATCTAACTATGTATTGGGCACAGGAATTAGCTGACCAAAATAAGGATCTCGAACTCAAAAATATATTTAAAGATGTTGCAAAATCTTTGACCACTAATGAAAAATCAATTATTTCAGAATTAAATACCATTCAAGGTCATCCTGTAGAATTAGGTGGTTATTATCTGCCTGATGAAAAATTGGCCAATAATTCTATGAGACCAAATAAGACTTTCAATAGTATAATTCAATCAATAAACTAATACTTTAAGATAATGTTAAAAGCTCCATTTCTGGAGCTTTTTTTTATAAATTTGGCACCAAAAAATTGCGCATGAAACAGATCAAGGCATCAATTATTCTTTTATTTTGCCTGATAACGGCCTTTAATTATTCACAGGAAAAATTTACTTTAAGTGGAAAAATAAATGATTCTCAAAGTAATGAATCATTAATAGGCGTTAACATCATATTTCCAGAACTTCAGACCGGTACAGCTACTAATGAATATGGCTTCTATTCCATAACGCTTCCTGAAGGAATTTATAAAATTAAAATTAGCTTTTTAGGCTTTGCTGAAATATACGATATCGTTGATCTTAACGAAGACAAGCAAATCAATTTTCAGCTTACAGAATCATATGAAAGTTTAGATGAAGTTGTCATTTCAAAAAATGTGGAACAATTGAACATTAGAAAGCCTCAAATGAGTGTAAATGCGCTTTCATCAAATACAATAAAACAGATTCCTGTTGTTCTTGGTGAACCGGATGTTATAAAATCTATCACCTTGCTTCCCGGAGTGACCAGTGCAGGCGAAGGATCTTCGGGTTTTAATGTAAGAGGAGGCGCTGCAGACCAGAACCTGATTTTGTTAGATGAGGCTACAATCTATAATTCATCACATTTGTTCGGATTCTTTTCTGTGTTCAATCCAGATGCTATTAAAGATTTGAAATTATATAAAGGTGGAATTCCGTCTAGGTATGGTGGCAGAGTATCATCTGTTTTAGATATTTATCAAAAAGAAGGAAACAGCAGGCAATTTGAAGGAAATGGTGGCATTGGTGCAGTTGCAAGCCGATTGCTTTTAGAAGGCCCACTAAAGAAAGATGAAGGGTCTTTTCTCTTAGGTGGACGATCATCGTATGCGCATTTGTTTTTACCCCTGTTTGATATCGATAATATTGCCTATTTCTATGATCTGAATACAAAATTGAGCTATAGAATAAATCAAAAAAATAATATTTATTTATCTGGTTACTTTGGTAGAGACGTATTTCGCATTGCAGATTCTTTCGAAAATTCCTATGGAAATGCTGTCTTTAACTTTAGATGGAATCATTTATTCTCTGATAAATTATTTTCCAATCTCTCTTTGATCTATTCCGATTATTATTATGATCTTAAACTAAATTTTGTCGAATTCGACTGGATATCAGGCATTCAGAATTTCAATTTAAAATATGACCTAAAACATTATTTAACAGATAAATTGGAATTGCAATATGGATTGAATAGCATTTATTATAAGTTCAATCCTGGTGAAATAGAACCTACAACTGAAACTTCAGGTATTAACTCTTTTAAATTGATAGATAAATTTGCATTTGAAAATGCGATTTATTTTGATGCAGAACATAGATTATCCGATAAATTAACTGCAACCTACGGTCTGAGGTTCAGTTCATTTTTAAGATTAGGGCAAAACGAATTGAATATTTATGAGAATGATAACCCGGTAATTTTCAATCAAGATCTGCAGATCTATGAAAAAGCAGATCCCGTAACAACAGAAACTTACAATCGAAGCGATATCATTGAATCATTCAGTAATCTGGAGCCTAGATTATCTATTGCCTACCAGCTAAACCACGTATCATCCGTCAAAGCAAGCTATAACAGGATGAGTCAATATTTGCATTTATTGTCTAACACATCCTCACCTACACCGCTTGATGTATGGGCACCAAGTGGCAAATACATAAAACCGCAAATTCTGGATCAGGTCGCCATTGGATACTTTAAAAATTTTGAAACTATTGATTACTCTTTAGAAGTGGAAAGTTTTTATAAAGAAATAAAGAATCGGATCGATTATATTGATGGCGCCGATTTAATTGCCAATAATGCCATTGAACAGGTGATATTAAATGGAGAAGCAAGAGCATATGGATTAGAAATTCTACTAAGAAAAAATGAAGGTCACTTTAAAGGCTGGCTGGCTTATACCTTGTCAAGATCAGAACAAAAAACCCAGGGCAGAAACACACAGGAACTGGGAATTAACAATGGGAATTGGTATAAAACGCCCTATGATAAAACACACGACATTTCATTCACAGGAAGTTATGAATTAAATAAAAAATGGAGTTTAAACACAAATTTCTTATTTCAAACAGGTCAGCCAACAACCTATCCTAATGGCCAATATGAATATAACGGAATATCCATTCCAAGTTACGGTGCAAGAAATGAATTTAGACTACCGGCTTATCACAGATTGGATATATCTGCCAAATATGTTCCAAAATCTGAAAAAGACAGATCCTGGAAATCTAATTGGGTGTTTAGTATTTATAATATTTATAACAGAAGGAATGCAGCCTCAATAACATTCAGGCAAGATAGAAACACAGGCGATAATGAAGCCTTAAGACTATCTATATTCGGTATCATTCCTTCGGTTTCTTATAATTTTAAATTTTAGATATGAGAAAATTGATCTACATAGGAATTCTGGCAATTTTAACTTTTTCGTGTGAAGATGTCATTGATCTGGAACTTCCAACAAGTGAACCAAAACTTGTTATTGAAGCTTCAATAAACTGGTTAAAAGGAACAACGGGAAATGAACAGGAAATAAAACTTTCATTATCTGCGCCATATTTTGATACAGAAATTCCACCTGTAAACGGCGCCATAGTGAATATCACCGATTCAAATAATAATACATTTCAATTTCTTGAGGAAGGCAACTCAGGAATTTATAAAAATGACACATTTATTCCAATAATAGACCAAGTATATAATCTATCTATTAGTTATCAGGGAGAAATTTATACCGCTACCGAAACTTTAAAATCAGTAAGCGAAATAGATTATGTAGAGCAAAATAATAACGGCGGATTCTCCGGTGAAGAGACTGAACTTAAGGCATTTTATACAGATCCCGCTAATGAAGAAAATTATTATTTCTTTGAGTTTATCAGCGATATTCCGGTAATTCCATCACTAGAAGTCTATAAAGATGAGTTTGTTGATGGCAATCAAATATTCGGATTTTATACTGAAGAAGACTTGCAACAGGGAGACAATGTAATCATAAGGATCAATGGAATCTCTCAAAGGTTTTATGATTATATGTTTATACTTTTACAACAAAACAGTGAAGAGGGAGGTGGCCCTTTTGAAACTCAACCCGCTACTGTAAGAGGTAATTGCATCAATCAAACCAATCCGGAAAGATTTCCTCTTGGATATTTTAGACTTTCGGAAGTAGATGAAATCATTTATACTGTCGAGTAGGGTTATTTGGGCGTTACCTTGTAAAAACAAGGTCGTGCTTTCACTACTCGCTTCCCGATAAAATCGGGATAGCTCAGACAAACCGCTCAATCACTAACGCGAAATAGAAGTTAAAATATAGATTTAGAAAATCAATAAACTTCTAAACTAATCAACTTCTAAACTTATTATGTATTTTTGAAACATGAAATTCACAAAGACTACAGAACAGGATTCTAAATACAATCATTTGGAAAAAATGACGGTGAATGATTTATTGAAAAATATAAATAAAGAAGATAAAACAGTTCCCTTAGCAATAGAGAAAGTCATACCAGCCATCGAAAAATTAGTAGGCATAATAGTTGAAAAATTAAATTCAGGTGGACGGTTATTTTACATTGGTGCCGGAACAAGTGGAAGATTGGGAATCGTTGATGCTTCAGAATGTCCGCCAACATTTGGTGTACCGCACGACTTGGTTATTGGTCTTATAGCTGGTGGAGATTCGGCAATTAGAAAAGCAGTGGAGTTTGCAGAAGACTCAGAAACACAAGGCTGGATAGATTTGCAAAATCATAAAATCAATAACAAAGATGTAGTTGTTGGCATAGCCGCTTCAGGAACCACTCCATATGTAATAGGCGCACTTAAAGAATGTAATAAAAATAATATTATTACAGGTTGTATTACTTGTAATAATAACAGCCCTTTATCAAAAACAGCTAAATTCCCAATTGAGGTAATTGTAGGTCCGGAATTTGTTACAGGAAGTTCGAGAATGAAAGCTGGTACAGCCCAAAAACTGGTTCTTAATATGATTACAACCACTACTATGATACAACTGGGAAAAATTAAAGGCAATAAAATGATCGATATGCAGCTGACCAATAATAAACTAGTACATAGAGGAGTAAATATGTTAATGAAAGAACTCAATTTAGATCAGGAATCAGCAGAAATCCTTTTGAATAAGTATCAAAGTGTTAGGTTAGCCATCAAAAATTATAAAGATGAAGGAAAATAGAACTAACAGGGAACTACTTGTAAAAGGATTTCAAAATTTAGGAATATCTCTGGCATTAATGTTTTTAGGTCCTACAATAATTTATTTAGCCTTAAGTAATAAAGAAAAGCCTCTTTATATACCATTATTGATCTTAGGAATTCTAGGTTGTTCAGCAGCGGTCTATTTTGCTTTTAGAGGAATAAATAAAATCCTTGACAGCATGTTTAAAAACAATTCTACCGGTTGATCTTTTTATAAGGTGTTGTTGGGTTAACCCCAAATTGATCTTCTCCAAATTCTATATTCAATCCACTCAATATATAATTTATTATAGAATAATGATGAATTGTATGGCTATTTGCTTGAGCTAACAAGGAGGAAAGGGTATATTTTATTTTGATTTTACCCAATCCCAAATCATCTATTACGATTATGTCTTTATCTAAAAGATCTGGTAATAATTTTAATTTTAGAATTATAGACTCCAGGTAATTCAAAGCAGATTCTGTAAAGTTTTCTACGTATTGATCTCTTTCTCTGGCTGTAAGATCTACTATGTTATTTTCAGAATTAAGAATACAATTGTAAAAGTCTAAAATATGTCTAATATGTGATCCAATACTTGAATAATAAGGAGGTACTGAATCATTACTCAATTGACTATTATTTAAAATAGAAAGTAAAGATCTTGTTTTTTCAAGTGTTTTTATAGAAGATTCAACTATTAGGTTCATATTTTATAAAATTAACTTTTTAAAATTAAAATAAAAGTTAATAGTTGTTTTGTCCAAAATTATCAATGGCCTTACAAACAAGAGCAAAAAAAATCCTCAACGTTAACAATAACATTGAGGATTCAAAAAAGGCGGCGACCTACTCTTCCACGAGTGTAGTACCATCGGCGCTAATGGGCTTAACTTCTCTGTTCGGAATGGT
>CBDUIO010000013.1:0-20885 GCA_965367355.1 uncultured Flavobacteriaceae bacterium | reverse complement strand
CGATTATTTTTTTTCGATTCTCTTTTCCCAGTTTATTTAATAAGTAAGCAGAAGACTCTGTAAATGCTCCTCCAAAACCTGTTATAGTCTGAAGTTTTTCTTCAGGTAATAATTTTATTTGAGACGGATTTTCGCCTTTTTCAAATTTTGTGATTTGAGTTAATTTATTACCACTTTCTGAAGTTTCATAAACCTCAACAATCAATTCATTTTGTTTTTTAGTACAGCTTAACATGACCGAAAAGATAAAAAAACATAGATAATAGTTGGACCATTTCATATTCAATATTATTTATTTGACTCAAACAATAACTAGCTAACTGTAAAGATTTATCTATATGGTTAGCTAGTTATTTATTAATTCATTAAGGATTAAGGGTTACAGAAACATTGTCAATATTAGCCGTTACGCTGCAACCTGGAGCACCTCCGCAAACCGTTTCAATCAGGAATGATATTCCCTCAGAGACATCTGTTCCCCCCGGAATTGTAAAAGTTCCCGTAAAAGTTGTCCAACTGCCAGATGGGGTTGGAGGCGGATTAAAGACATGCGTAAAAGGAACTGCACCTCCTGCACCTTCTCCAAATAGTAAAACATTAAATACGCCGCCTTCTCCGGCTATTCCACCTATATGGTCGAACTGAACTTGAACAACATCTCCTGCAGCAACGGTTCCAGCACCTATTCGTTCCTGCTTAAATGCAGGGTTACTAGGACCACCAGTTTCAAGCTTACCAGACCAGGACCCACCATTATTTATTGTATTGTCTATTGAGGCTGTTCCTCCATTTTGGAATAATAACCATCCAGTATCATCACCTGTTTCAAAGTCACCATTGGCTGCTAAATTGTCGCCAGTGCCACCACCGCCGCCTCCGCCGGATCCATCTAAAAATAAAGCAACATTATCTATGACGACAACACCGGTATCTGCTCCCATATCGAAGATAACCCGACTATTTGGGTCTCCAAACGTGGCAGACGACAGGGTTAGTGTAAAGGTTTGAGTTGTGCTCGTTAAATTAACAATTTGCGTGTCATTATCCCATGGAGCCATATTTAAACCAATCCCAGCGACCATTGTACGGTTACCATCTGAGGAAGCATCAAAAGACAGGGTATAGGTGTTACCTTGTGTGATAGCAACAACCTGACTCAAGTTCACAGCAAAAGCGTCACCTGCAGTCATAACGTTAGCGAAATTAAAAGAATTACCTCCTTCAGTCAGAACGTTAAGAGCATTTCCACTCCAGGCTTGGGTACCATTTTCAAAATCTCCATTGGTCAATAAACCATCATCAAAGGCACCTCCACCTCCGCCGCCAGAGCCAGTACCGTAAAGCCTAAGGTCATCAAAATAATAGGTATCTGTGTTATTAGCATTAAGGTCAAAGAAAATAACGATCTTATTGAACTTATCACTATCTGCACTCGTGAAAGGGAATGTTAATTCTTCCCATGCACTTGTTACAGAAGTTGTTAAAAATTGTTCAACGTTATTCCCTGGGTTTCCAATTTCTTCTAATTTAATTCTAACCTCTGTATTCGGCAGTGACGACCATACTTTTATTTTTAGTCCTTCATTGGCATTGAAATCTAATTTGGCATCCAGATCAATTTGATTATTATCCCATGGATTGTTCCCTAATTTAGTGATCTTTCCAACTTTACAGGACATATTAACATCATTTCCAAAATCCGGATTGTCTATCCACTCAAAAGCACCACCATCTTCAATAATGCTTGCGCTTGGGTCTGTCATGAATGTTAAGTTGAAATCTGCTCCGGCAAGAGATTGCATGGTCTCAGCCTCACAAGATTCTCCTGTTACCTGCTCAATATCATCAATGTAAAATGTTCCTGCCGCTGTTCCGGGGCCATCGACAAACAGTATCATGTCATTATAGGACGCTGATGATGTAAAGTTGAATAACAACTCTTCCCATCCTGTTCCGCCATGATCTACATCGGCTTCTACCGGTGCTTCTGTACCATCTTCAAACTTCAATTTTATGGGCAATGCCTGATCAGAAAACAGTTTTAGACTAATTCCTTTTTCCACTGAAAAATCTACAGCAGTATCCAGATTGAAGAATGCATTTTCCCAGTTCTCACCTGTATTTGTGATCTTACCAACTTTAGAGGCTTCAGAATTAATACCTGATAACTCAGGATTATCGACCACTTCAAAAGAGACATTACCTACAATTTTATCGGTATATGCTATACCATTGCAATCAAAATCAATTGGTAATTCCAGATCAGTTTCCAAACATGGTATATCCATTGTAGCAATTTGCGATATATCGTCTAAAAAGAAGGTTCCGGCTGTTGTTCCCGGACCATCCACAAACATTGTAAATCTAGAATAATTTGCTGTGGAATTGAACGTAAGATAAATTGTTTCCCAGCCAGTACCACCATGGCTTGCTGTAGTTTCAACTGGTCCTGCCGATCCCTCTTCAAGTTTCAGTAAAACACTTACAGGAGTATCTGACCAAAAATTCATTGAAATACTTCCCAGGGTTGTCAAATCTATAGGTGAACCCAAATCAAAATAGAATCCTTCAAATGCCGCCCCAATGTTTGTAACAGCACCTACTTTTGATGCACTGGTATTACTTCCGGAAGGATCTGGATTGTCAACTATTGCGAATGATGCACCGCCAAAAGTAACGGCATTATAATTTGTATTTGCTCCATCAAAAGTGATTGGCAGTGTTGCTATTTCAGGAATTAAGATAGTTATCTCATCTTCAAACGTATCTGAAGATCCGGCAGGATTTGATGCCTCTAATGTTATGGTATAAGTACCATTTGCATAAGTCTTAATAGGGTTAATTTCTGTTGAATTGGTACCATCCCCAAAATCCCATTTATAAGTTCTTGATTTCTCAGAAGTATTAATAAATGTTACGGTACCTGTATCGATATTTAGGGTATATGTAAAGCCTGCAATAACTTTTGGTAATTCAACATCGTCATTTGAACATCCGGTTAATGATATCGCCAAGATCAATATTGCAAGTTGCTTAGCTTTTTTTAGTAATTTTTTCATGATTTTTTTATTATTAGTTATTATCAAACTTGTCTTTATAAACTCTGACGTAATCCACTAACATGGTTTGAGGGAAAACGGTCTCATCATTCGGAGGGCCATCAAAAAGACCTCCCACTGCTACATTCAATAGCAAATAAAATGGTTGGTCATAAACCCAGGTGTTCCACTTTTCCCTGTATAATTCTAACTCTTCCGGATCTGTAAAAATCGTGCTGTAAAAATCTTCTGGAAATGGATCATTCGGCAAGTCGTTTGGAGTTATTTGGTTATATAAAACATCATCTATATAAAAATTTATATAGTCCGGTCCCCACTCTACTCCGTAGACATGAAATCCTGTATCGACACGATCGTTATCCAGGTCATACTTTTTTAAAATAGGTGAGCCTCCAAAATAACCGGGGCCATGCACAGCTCCACTGACTATCGTTGGTTTTGACCCGGCATTTTCCATTATGTCGATCTCACCGCAGAATGGCCATTGAAATGTATTAAGGTCATCATCACGCTCTTCTTCTATATTGCTACCTAACATCCAAAAAGCAGGCCATAGGCCTTTGCCATATGGAAGCCTTATACGGGCTTCAAAACGCCCATATTTCTGATCGAATTTCCCTTTTGTCTTAAGTCGGGCAGATGTGTAAAAGGATTCTTCCTCTTCTAATGCTGTAATAATTAAATAACCATTCTGAACTATTACATTTTCCGGGCGATCTGTATAGGATTGTAACTCGTTATTGCCCCAGCCATTAACGCCCGAGCCTATATCATAACTCCAATAATCAAGATCAGGAGCACCATCTACATCGAACTCATCAGCCCAAACTAATTCTGTGAATTTAGCAACGGTCTGAGTTTCATCGGTTGAACAACCGGAGACGATAAAGAATGATATAGCTAGAAAAAGATACTTGTATCTCATTGCTTTTTTTCTCATTCTAAATTTATTTAGTTTATTCATGTTTTTACTTTTTTCAGTTTTATTATATCATGCTCATTATCTGTAGTAATACACATTATCTACCAAGATATTTGAGATTGTATTATCAGAGATAAAAAATATTAGACCTAATTTAGACCTGTCACTCAAACTACTAAAATCTGCAAGAGGAATATCCAGGCTAACCCATTGATTTGCAACCAATGTGGAATTATCGAAAGTGACAAATGACAAAATTTCATTGTTTCCGACATCATTGTGCAATTGGACCTTAATATAATCTCCCGGATCTAAATCTTCATTCACAAAGATATCCACATGAATATGTGTCATCGCGGTTGCATTAACAGTCGGAACATCCAGAAATGTGCCAATGGCTACAAAGTTAAGCTCTGTATAATTTATAACCTGATTACCCGCTATAGTTAATGGAGGAGCACCCCCTTGAGTTGTTTGGAATCCATCGAGGAAAAAGCCATTATAGTAATCTACAGGCACATTGGGATAAGCATCACTGAAAATAGAAATAACATCGCTGGGATTCCTGTTGGGCGGTGTTGGTGCAGAATTGAATTCACCTAACGATTCAAACGTAATGGATCCTTCCGCCAATACTCCATCTAAAATAGCAGTGACTGTAGCCGAGCCGGAATCCAGAATAGTAACCTCTCCCAGTTCATTAACTCTTGCCACTTCAGGATCTGTGGAACTGTATGTGAAATATGAAGGTGCAACGGCTACTGTTTGATTTAAACCTGATCCCAGGTTGAAGGTTTGGGTTCCGGTAATGGGGAAAATATTGCCTATAAAAGTTTCCCTAACTTCATCATCACCCCCTAAAATGGCTGGTCTTGGTTGTGCAATATTTCCTAATTTTTCAAATTTAAGTTCATCAACCCAAAAGGTATATCCAGTTCCATTTTCAGGCCCTTCAGCATACCAAAACATCCCTCTCTCTCGAAATAATTTCGAAGGGTCAGGAAGAGGAATGATAATTTTCTGCCAATATGTAGATAGTGGCACATTGCTTAAAGTAACGACGTATTTATTCTCTTCAAAATCATTACCAAAACCTACCTCATTTAAGGTAGCAGCCTGAGAAGCCTTTACATAAAAGGTCAGGGCGTCATATTCACTTAGATCACGCCCGATTGCATCTCGAAAAGCAGCTCCAGCGTATGCGCCCGTTGGATCTCCAACATTTGGGACATCAAACCTCATAGATGCTGTTCCGGAATACTTTACTTCGTCATCTACAGAGAATGCGTCCAGTTTAGAATCTCCAAATGGATCATAACTCAGTCCACCGCTGAAGCCGTCAATAAATACTTCAGGATTAGAGGAGAAAGTAGCTAATTCAGCGTCATCTGACAAGTCCCTTTCCCATAAGTTGCTGTCACAACTTACAGTTATTGTAAAAATAAAACCTGAAAGGAGGAACAATTTTAAATAAATATATTTTAAGTTTTTCATTTTTCTAAATTTTTATTTTCCAATATTGATATGTACATAAGTTCTAATTTCCCATTCATTCCCATTCTCAAATCCAACAGGACTTATAATTGGAGCATTCGCGAATTCAAGTGCCTCATTAGGACTGTATCTTGGTGAGAATTGATCAAGAGAGCGCCAAGTTCCTCGTATCCCCATTCTGGTATCGGGTAAAATAAACCAACCGGGTTTCCCTACAGAAGTTGAAATATCGAGCATCAGTTGCACAGGGTATGTTAAGTTAAAATCTCGATGATAATCAAATGGTCCCCAATCATCAATTTTAAATGAATGAACTAGTTTAACTTTTTTATACAGCAATCGGATATCACCACCAATACGAGTAATTAATCGGTCATCACTGCCATTTGCTTGTCCATTTCCGGCATAGAGATTAGTAATTAACCCGAGTTCCGGACTAACTTTGGATACAATACGAGTATGGGCTTCCCATAAATCTTGAGCTGGTGCAGAATTTGGAAATGCAAATAATGTACGATTGCTTAAAAATCCTATAGCTGCGTCTTGGGCTGTAGGATGATGACGAAAGACAAAGCCTAAATTCATTGCAAATTTGGCATTTTCAGCACTATCGTTATCCCATTCATAAAACCAGGTTCCTGGTGTTGGATCATAAGTCAGTAACATTTCTCCAGCGGTCGTTTCCCTATTTCCTCTAACCGCAAATGGGTCGTCAAAAATATTTCTTAATCTTCCTGGAGCTTGCACATCATTAGGCATGGCATCAACAATTGGCTTTTGCCATAAAAAATTTGGTGCAATTTGAAACTTTCCAACGTTGTAAGCAAAGCCAGTAAGAAAATTTGTCTGATTCCCACTTCCGGTATCCTTCAGTTTCCACCCGGTAAATGTTTGTGTTTGATCGGCACCACCGTTGGCAACCAATCCTTGCATTGCACCTTGTGCATACCAATTGAATTTTCCTGATTGAACCGTTATTTTGGCTTTTGCTCCCCAATTATCATCTGTATTAATTTTGTCATTATATATTGTATATTTCGCAGAATCAGGTGTGTTTGGATCATAATTTGGGTTATTTTCTGCTACTTGAAAGGTTCGTCCATTTAAAGGTTCACCTCCCCAAATACCACCAACTTCAATACCTACAGGCCCAAATTCTCTTGCCAGATAAAGCGTAGCTCTGCGAGTTTTTGGCATAGGAATAGCAATAGAAGAAACAGCTTCTCCCTGGTTATCAATATCTTCATGATATACAGCCGAGAAGTCATAATGCCCTAATTTAGTACTATATTTTAAAAGGACAGCTGGGTTTGCACCCCACCATAATTGTGGACCAAAAGCGGCTTTGAAACCTCTAAGAGAATTTTTACCGTCTATCTCAATTCCAGATACGACTCCATTATAGATATCAAGATTAGGACCGTAATTAGCCTCAGGATACAAACCGAAGAAATCACCTTCATAGCTCCAGTGGTAGTGTCCGGTTCTATAAAACCCTCTTACATCAAATTCCTTTGTTTTCCACTCAAACTCTGCATTATATAATTGCACGCGGTCTAAATCAGTGATTGGAATAGGGCCATCAATGCTGTTTAAGGACACCGTTCGTCCTCTATTTTCATAAAAAATTTCGTCTATGGGATTTTCTGCAACATCCCCTAGAATGTTAACATTAAAATTAGCACGCATATTAGGAGCCGGATTTCCTTCAACTCCAATAAAGAAAGACTGCATATGATCAAAACCCAATTGGTTTGGATATACATTTTCATCAGGATTTGGACTATCAGGAGTAGTAAGAAGACTTCCTCCAGTATTGAATGTTGTAAATTCCGCTCGCATATTGCTGAGGCGTATTTTAGAGGTTTCGGTACCTATCAAAGCCGCTTTATCACCGCGTGCTTTTAGAACAGCATCCGTTAAACTAAGCCTATTAAAAAAATCCTGAACAAATTGTAAATTAATACCATCTATGTAAGGGTTTAGTTGATGGGCTTCTTTTAACGCGTAATAGGCAGCACGCGGATATAGTTCATAATTACCTCTTTCATTAGTAGGTCCCTTTGCACAAATTCCGAACCATTCTTCATTCATATTATTAACCCCGGGAGCAGCCAGATCTCTTCCATATCCTCCATTAGACCATGACGCGTTGTTATCGTGAATATCGGCATTCTTTCTGTCATCAAAACCATATTTCCACCATCCATCACTGAATTGAAAAGTAAAACCACCAATAGAATTGCCTACTTTTCCCAAGCCAGCCGCATTCTCATAAATTTCCTTCCAGTTTCCTACCATATAATAAGCCTGAGAATATTGATCCTCCTGGTTTTCTATGGCATTGTATGCATCTGCTCCAAATTCAGTAAACATTAAAGGTTTATTTAACTTGTCCTTTACTACCTGAAACATATCACCAAAAGAAACACCTCTATAGGTATTTGTTCCGTAAATATCAATATCCGGGCATTCTTCAGCTACAATGTCTATAAACAATACATCTCCGTTACAAATTGCAACAGGATGATTGGCATCCAAGGCCTTCATTTTTTTGGCAGCCTCATTCATTAGCTTGTACATTGGTCTGCCACGTAATTCACCAACAGCATTAATTTTCTCTTCGCCATCAGGAAAATCTTCGGTTTCAGCTCCGGCCCAGAAAAGGCCATAATTGTTCTCATTCCCCAACAAATACAAAAGCAAACCGGGAGTATCTTTGTAACTGTTGACTAATTGTTCTATTTCATTCATAAGAAATTCCTGAGTGCGAGGCTCTGAGTAAATAGTTACAGGAGTCCACACACCATCCAAGGTCAATCCGTAGCGGCCAAAAGAATGATTAAGCATTGTATAAATACCGTAATTCTCGTAGATATACTTGATCCATTTTGCCGGGACACCTGTATACTGGCGAATGACATTAACCCCCATGTTCTTTAATAAACCCATTTCTGTATCTAGCCCTGCCTTTATAACATCGTCGGGCTTCTTCCAAAAATCAGCATTTACGGTATTGGTTCCAATTGGGATATAATCCCAGTTCATACCATTGATCATAAAATCCTTCCCATTTACAATTAATTTATCACCGTCTTGATTTGATAAAACAGATACTTTAGCAGATTGTGCAAAAACGGAAATTGTAACTAAGAAAAGAGTTATTCCAAAAAAGATATTTCTCATATTTTTATTTGATTTAGTTTTGTCGTATTGATAATAGAACAGACCTCCAAGATAGTATTTGATAAATAAAAATCAGAAAAAAACACCTATACAAATACTATACAACATCTGTATTTATATGTTTTATTACTTATTTAAATAATAATTTTTAATTATTTCAAAAGTCATTTTCTTATTTCTGTCAATATCCACTATTCCCCAATATTCTTCATTTGGAGAGCCATCATAAGGAACACCGCTACTGTTTGGTGCCCAGCCTCCGGGATCCTGTGTCTCATTATTTCCTGCTTTCCACCATCCATCGGTAAATGAGAACATGGCAACACCTGAACAAATTTCATTTGCTTTAAAGACAGCATCCAATATATTCCTGTTGGCATCGGCCTGTGCCTTCTCATTATATCCCTCTTCATAGGAATCTCTAGTAATGGTCATATAACTATCGCCACCTGCTTCTGACAGATACATTGGTTTTGAACTAACTACTTTCCATTGTTTAAAAATAGTTGAAGGATCATCCCAGCGGTATACATTCATTCCCCAAACATCAATGTTTTTTCCTATCGATAGCGCTAAGGAATCCGGTAATTCACCATGGGCTGTGGTAACCGGATGATTTGGATCGTTCTCATGAATCAGTTGAGCTGCATTATTCATGGCATTATACCAGTTTTTAATATCGCCATCAAACCATTCCGGATGATAGTTATACTCATTACCGAGTTCCCACATTAATATGGCTCCGTGATCTTTATATGTATTTACATAATCTACCAGGGTGCCGGAAAGAATATCGAATTTACCATCTTGATTGTACCCAAAACCTAAAACTATTTTTATACCTGCTTCTTCAATCTCATCTAACACAGCTTTATCGTCTATAGGGGCATATACCCTAATGGTATTGATACCAGCTTCAGTCATTAACCTCAAATCTTCAGTCAGGTTACTAAAATCTCTTTGATCACTTCCTTTAGGTACAGGATGATAACAAATTCCCTTAATAATGTAAGGTGAGTCATTTAATAGTAGTTGTCTTTCAGATGTGCTTACAATATTTACCTCATCTTTTTTATTACAACTAAAGAATGCGATTCCGATAAATAATAAATAATGAAAGTATTTCATGATATAATAATTTAATCTTGTTCAACTAATTCTGCAGATGGAGGCACCAAAACGTCTTTCATTAATGCTTCTTTATTCCCATTAGAGGTTTTAGTGATCGGATTGCCATTTCTGGTCAGACCGTTAAATGTTTCATTATCCACTAAGTCCCAGATTACATATTTAGCCTTTCCATCTACTGTGAATAATCCAAAGTGTTTTTCTGAATCCCCCGGATCATCACCACCTTTCCAGGGCTCATCAAATCCCTCGAAGTAAAAACAAGAAATACCTGCTTCATTTGTCCAATCTCTTATAAGTTGGTAGTACACAGCGGCTTTATACTCATCGGTTGCTTTAGAACCATTGGGACCATATAGTTCTTTTGATATTGTTGCCCAACCGGTTTCACCAATATGAACAGGTTTATCAGCACCTAAGCTTTTCATATAATCTACAACTGCTTTGTATTGAGACATGGCATATTCTTTTGCGCGAAGCATTGCATTATCTATTTTTACCATATCTGCAAGGTCTTTTTCATCTTCACTTAGGTTCCAGAAATCAGGATTATAATGTGTGTCATGCATGGGATAGGTATGCATGGAAATGAAATCTACCGCTTTTATCAATTCGTTTAGATCTTCAACATGGTATTCTTCACCACCACCGCCCCAGGAAGCAAAATTATCGGAACTTGTTATCCATAGATCTTTAGGCAGTTTTCCTTCTTTTTTCAAATCCTGAAGGTGGTTTACCCATTTTAATATCACACCTGGTTGAACATAATAACTGGCAGCCCATTTAACCATGGCTTCATTGCCTACAGCAATAACTTTTACAATATCCGGATATTTGTTTGCCAGTGCTACAGCTCTAGCAATCTCTGCAGGATTTTCTTCATTCTCTTGATCGTGATCTGGTTCTCCATTTCCTGAATTAAATGAATTCTTACAGTCAACCCAGGCTCCTAACATGACGTACATTTCAAAATTTGGATCTTCTTTTTTCATGTCGCTAATAACACGTACCAGATTAGCAGCTTGCGGCTTGAGCAGCTTATAGGTGCGAATTAACTTGACACCCATAGCTGATAAAATTTTCATATCCTCTTTGAGTTCATCCATTGTAGGCTCAATGCTGTGATCTGCATACCTGTAACCTCCATAGGACATCGCGAGATACTCTGGATTCCCTAAAATGTCTTTAGCAGATTTGATCGTTGAAGCTTCGCTTGCCTTATCATTGTTCTTACAGTTGTAAAATGTCAAGAAAGCAAACAAAATTAGAACTGATGTAAGTATTCTTCTCATGATTAATTATTTTATTTTATTTTCATTTATACAAACAATTAGTTTTTCTATTTCGCCGGTTCGTTCAAAGATTTTTTTGCTTAAATCATTGCTTAAAATTAAGTTGTCCAATTCCAAATTGGTATCACCTTGAACTATGTCTATTCCTTGCTTATCTGCCAGTTTGTAAACAATTGGGATTTGACAATAAGTGAAACAAAGTGAATCTTTTTCAAGCTGTATTTCTTTTTCCTGACCCTTAACATCAATATATTTGAATGTTTCAGGCTTCTTTAAAAATTCTTCTTTCAATAATAACTTGGGATCAAAGTGTAATCTGCCCTCTTTCACAAAGACACCTAATTCACCAATCCTGCATAAGATATCTTCCTTAACCTGACCTGTCATTCCTGGTTGCTGTGCACCTTTTCCTGCAGGTGTATGCGAATATGGATCTGTTGGGAAAGCGCCATACAAGTCCGGTGATTTATGAACACCTATTCCTTCATAGATCTCATAATAGTGTTCTAACAATTTCCCTATGACAACCTCATTTTCGTTATCCTTTATAGCCATTAAGCAGGTTTCCTGAACAGCTAACAACAACTTAGACACCATATGCCAGTAAATAGAGCCCAACCCTTCGTAACCATAGAATGTGCCTGATCTTCCGGTGAATGCTTTGTGGTTAAATACTTCTTCAAAAACATTAAGTAACAAACTTTCTTCCTTTGCAACAAGGGCCTGATATTTTTCATCTGATAATTCTGAAAGCGCTTTCTTCAGGCTATTGGCATTATTGAATTTACCGTTGAAATGGTAATTATCTACAGCGTCTTTTTCTATAATCTGGGAATTTCCGTGTTTTAAAAGTTGCTGCAATAATTTAGACTGCTTTACCTTTTGCTCAGGAATAATATTTTTCTCAAAGAACCTTGGAAGTTCCTTGTCCGGATACAATATATAACTGTATTGGTCATGTCTGAATAAAGCACTGTTTTTCAATGCATCCAGAGCCTTTAAGGACTCTTTTCCTGATATATATCCCGAACTCAAAACAGCTACTTGCCCTTCTAACATTTCCGGCAAATAGGATATGGAAATTTCAGAGTCGCTCTTAACAGTCATTAAATTATATGCGTGATAAAGATTGTCATTTCGCTTATTGGCATCTATAGAATGATCCAGATATTTTTTAGCGATCTTCAGGAATTCCGTTAGTTCTTTTTTGGTGATGGTTCCTTTATCACTTGAAAAGCCATTTTCGTAAATCCCCAATCTGTATTCACTGCCGGCTCTTCCAAGTCCATCCAGGATCGTTTTTCTTTCGGCATCAGAGATCTTTCCATTTAATAAATGAATGTTCTTTTTGAAGGTCTCTGCTACTTTATTAAAGAAGTTCGCCAATTCAACAGACACTTCATTGCTTTCTTCAGGGATATGAGCTACCAATCCTTCAAAGAAGTTTAAAAATCGGCGTAAATAATATAATGTGACCATGGACACACCATTTCCAACCAATGCGTTATTGGCATCATTCCATTCGGGTCTTTGTGTATTCATCCAAATGCCTCCTTCCGGAATGAAATTAGATAGTTTTGCCAATGTGGTTGCCAACAGTTTTTCAAGAAGGTTTACTTTGCAGATAAAGAAATTTTCATCTCTGAGCAAAGAACCGTCAGCCCCTAATTCTAGTCTTTTTTGCTCGATCCTTTCATGTGATTCGTGATCAAAATCAATGGTATCCTTAGGGTTCTTTAATATGTCTTCATAGCTTTTTATTCTGTACGGAACATTGGCATATACAAACAGATCCTTATCAAAATAGGATGCTAATCGCTGTGGATAGCAATTTTCAATGAATTCTAAAAATTTCAGGAGATAGATGATTTGATGATCTCCCCAATACCCAATATAAGACCACGGATCATCCGGTTCAATGATCTCCCAGTCAATGCCTCCTTTGGTAACACGGTATGGATTATAGCCATCAAAAGTTGTAGCATTCAGGAATTTGTGTATCATGCTTTCAATAAACTCAGGATAAGAGTGGGCGAGAGCCTCCCAGTTTTGGAAAATATCTCTCCAGTTTCCTTCATAGTCCAGAATTTTTGATCCATCAATTTCATTAGTGGTATTAATGGAAAACTTATTCCAGGGCCTGCTGGGATCCCCATGTCTTCGACTAAATTTCAAAGGCATATATTCAAAACAAAGCCGTTTAAAGTTTTTGTCTTCATCTTTTCTGGCTAAGTCATGCAGAAACTTGACATTAAATAAATCGGGAAGTTTTACCAATAGACTTTCTTTTTTCTTTCTGACCTTTTTGTTGGCATTTTCGATGTATTTGGTAAAATCGTCTTTTTCAATATTATAATTATTATCAAAAATTCCACCTCTCATAATATTAAAAAGGGTGTTGGAAAAATGTCTGATGTTCTTTAACCTATCGGCTGTTAATTGTAGTCCGTCAGAAGCGGCATCCAACTGCACTAATCGCTTTGTGCCTAAATCGATATCCTTTTGAATAATTGCAGACAGATTATTCTTGTTTTTAATTAATTGGGAAATATTGGTGATTGAAACTATAGACTGGTTAACATTGGCAATGATCATCCATGAATTTTCAGAATTAGATTTTAAGGTCAAATCTGCGCTTACAAAATAGGCTCCTTTTTCGGCCTTAATATCTTTCTCCTGCACTATATCTCGACCTTTTCTGAAATTATCGAGTTGTAAGGATGAAATCAGGTATTTAGGATTATTAATTCCAACAGACCAGGCAAGGGTAGCTTTTAAGGCTTCACTGGGTTCGGCCTTATCAACAATGATGGCGCTTAAAGCATAGATTCCTATTCCTGCTTCAGCTTCTAACTCACTTTTTTTATAAGCATCAACTAAATTGCTTTTGCTGCTTTGCAGATCTGAAGGAACTCCATAAGGAAGTATGTTTTGAATTCCATCCAGAACAGTCAACTTAATGGATCCGTCAGAGTTATTAATTATGGTTGATTTTTTTACAAATCCGAATTCATTGCTTGAGTTCCATTGATATCCGAACGTAAGATCAAGGTCTTTATTTACTTCTTCAAAAATGACCTTGTTGCCATATATGCTTTTAAAGAGGTTTCTTTTTATTGAATAAATTCCCTTGTACTTATCAGAAAAAGGTTCCCATAAAAATGTTTTTCCATTGGATTGAACTTGGAAAATTGTTTTGCTGCCTGTTATTTCAGCAGATTCTGTGATCTTGTCATCTGTATAATAAGGAAATAAAGAAGACTCACTATCCTTTCTTCCTGCGGAGAGTCCTCCATTACTGGAAATAAACATCCAGTGATTGGAGTCGCTAACAATGCTCATGAAGAAAGGCCTCATGGTATCATTGTTGGAAATTTTATAATAGGTCTCATTTTCAATGGTAACCAATTCTCCTTTGACTTCATTTGAATTAAAAGATGCTTTGTTCTTTCCTATATATACAGTATTAGGTTTCATTGCTTCGGTATTTATTGATTTATTAATAGTTCTTCGACTTCCTCTAAGGTTCTTCCTTTGGTTTCAATAACAAATTTGTAGACAAAGATCATCGCACAGAGTGACAGTAGGGCATATATTGCAAATGTAACGGTGGGTCCTAAGTTCGATAATTCCCAGGGGAAGACCTGGGTAACGGAAAAGCTGATCAAAGAGTTGAAAAATCCAACTACAGATATGGCAATTCCTTTTATTTTGCTAGGGAAAATTTCTGAGATCAAGGTCCACATAACAGGACCAAGGGATATGGCAAATGATGCCACATAAAGCAGGATTGCTATTAAAACCAGGGTAGCGTTTATTTGAATAAAATTAGTTATTTCGTTGCGCTTAAATTTTAAAAATTGGTCTTCGTCCAGTCTTTTTGCTACCTCGGTAAAAAGGGCTGACTGTCCATCAAACGACTCACCATCAAGATCGGCTAAAGCCGCTTTTATTTCTGAATCGCCCACTTTTTCAAGGGTTGTTTCATTAAAATCGTAAGTAGCATTATTAAAGGCAAATGTTGCCATTAACAAGGCAACTGTCATAAAAGAAGTTCCAATTAGAAGTAATGGTTTTCTGCCTAGCCTGTCGATTAGCCAAATGGCCACAAAAGTGAAAACCAGATTGGTTAAACCTACAACAATGGCCTGCAAAAAGGAAGAATCTGTGCTGCCTCCTGCCTGTTCAAAAATTGTAGGAGCATAGTAAAATATAGCATTTATTCCTGTGATCTGCTGAAAAAAAGCAATACCAAGAGCAATTATCATGATCGTTGAATATTTACTGTTTAACAGATCAGATAATCTTCCTTTGGTTTCTTTTTTAGCTATACCTCTTTGAATTTCGGCCAGAGTCGTTTCTGCATATTCTTCACCGCCAATTTTTGCCATGATCTTCCTCGCGGCATCTTCCTTGTTTAATTTTAGGATTAACCATCGAGGACTCTTAGGTACGGTCCATAATGAGACAAAATATATAAATGCCGGAATCGCCTCCACACCTAACATCCATCTCCAACTCTCTCCTTCCATATTGACAAGGAAATAATTGGAAAAATATGCAACGGAGATACCAATAACTATGTTCAATTGATTAAAAGAAACAAGACTGCCTCTTAATTTTGGAGGAGCAATTTCTGCAATATAAACGGGTGCGATCAAAATAGCGCCGCCAATACCAATACCGCCAATAATTCTCGCAATGATAAATTCTGTATACCCGGTAGCGAGTGCAGACCAGGTAGCTGAAATTGTAAAAAGAGCGGCTACAACAATAAGAATGTTTTTCCTTCCAAAACGATCGCTCATGGGGCCAGCAAGCAAATTCCCTGCCATGGCACCAAAAACGACACACCCTACAGAAAAGCCTAACATCCATTCAGTCATGTCGAAATAAATGGTTATTCCTTTAACAGCGCCCGAAATTACTGCACTGTCAAATCCTAACAAAAAGCCACCTAAGGCTACAATTAAACTAATTAAAACTGTATAGGACTTGTTCAACTGTATATTAGGTTCCTGATTTGTCATATTGGTTGCTTATTTTTTTCTTACAGAATTATTGTTTGAATAGATCGAGCAGGCATTTTAAATTTTGCTGTTTTCCATTGAATGGTTAAAAAATAGTCTATAGGGTTGTCGACCAAAATAGAGGCATGAGTTTCCAAAGGTTGTTCAAAATTTGAAAATTGAACATTTTCAGTTTGTTCCTGACAGCTGGTTTTTGAACACAAAATAATTGTGAAAATTATCAATTTAGAAAACTCTTTTTTTTGCATAGTCAGTCAATTATTGCAGGGAAACCGGAAGAAGAGGGAGCGAATCAATTAAAAAGGTCAATACATAGACTATTGACCTTTTTATTAGACTAATATATAAATTTTATTAAAAACATTTTTCAAAATTACTGGTATACTCTCACATAATCTATTTCCATTGTACTTTGTGTAAAAGCCGGATCTATACCTGGTTCGATCGCTATATTTAATATAATATATTGGTCATCATCAAAAGGCCAGGTGTCAGCATTTTTTACAGCAGGATTATAAGTGTAATGAACTACATCATCAACACTAAACACCATTTTCTCTTCAGTCCATTCTAAAGCGTATACATGAAACGCGCTTGAAGCTGTTGGAATAGTCTGACCTCCATGGTTAATTGTAGCACCGGAGCTTGAAGGCGTATGAATGGCACTTGACACATAGTTTTGATTACTTCCCCAATGTTCCATAATATCAACTTCACCGCAGGCAGGCCAACTTACTGCGCCATATCCTTGTGTTTCCCAATAGGCTCCGGCTTCATTAATATTTCTTCCTAACAGCCAAATAGCCGGCCACGTTCCTATGCCCGTTGGTAATTTTGCACGAACTTCAACACGGCCATAGGTAAACGCAAATTTAGAATTTAACCTCGCTGAGGTGTACTGCTTCGTATGTCCTTGATCCGTAAATACTTCTTTTTTAGCAATGATATTTAAATTTCCGTCGCTCATATTTGAATTATCCGTACGATTTGTGTAATGTTGAACTTCATTGTTATACCAGCTTTCACCATTCGGAAGTTGTGTTTGATGAAACCAGTTTGTTGTGTTTATGGCTCCACTCCCCTCAAATTCATCGGCCCATACTATTTGCAGACCAGTATCCTGAACGTACACCATAATTGTCTGAAATGTACTTATAGAATGATTGGTACTGGAATAAGCAAATACGGTAACCAAATAGCTATTTGTACCTTCATTTGTAAATGTATATTCAAGGTTACCTGAAAAACTTTCTATTTCATCACCAGAATCAAATTTGAAACCATATTTTACCGCATCTGTTGCAGAAGCTGTACACTGAATAACTCCGCTACCATCTCCGTTAGGATTATTACCATCTGTGCCCACAATTTCTATCTCAAGTATCAGATTAGACGGCATAATTACCACAGGTCCTTCATCATCATCAGAAGAGCTACCATTGTCATTGCCACCTGAGCATGAGAGTGCCAGTCCTGACAATACTATTGAGATAAGGAGAACCATTAAAATTGGGAGCTTTTTCATATATCTAAAACTTAAGGTTTACTTAATAAATGTAAAAGAAAGGGATGACATGATCGATCCCTTTCTTTTTTCAAAATTTACAGACTAATTATATTATTCCGGAATCAAGGTAAACCACCAATTAAATTCACCATTACCATCCGTTGTTGTAACTATCATTTCATTAGCAGATCGGCTGTGGATAATATATTGATGATTTCCACCTATATAATAGCCAAAAAAGCCAATTCCCGTCAAGCTTAATGTTTCAGTACCGCCAGGAGCAGTTATAGACCAGTTAGCCGTATAATCATCAAATACGTATTGTATAATATCTGCTCCTTCAGCTTCTCCTCCGGAACCACCTAAGGCATCCAGTTCATTGATTAATCCGTCTCTGCCAAAAATCCATCCATCTTCTCCTGTATCATGTGTGAAAGTACCATCTTCATTAAAAGTATACCGGTCGTCATACATTCCTGTATGCGCCTTTTCATTAGGTCCTGCACCATACCATTCGGCCTGAGTTGTTCCACCCGGAGGTCCTAATCCAAAATGCTTATTAGCATCAGCGGCAATCTTCCAGGTTCTGGTTCCGTTGGCATAAAGCATTTCAAGCAGATCTGCAGGAGGTTCGTAAAGAGCCAAAACGGGCACTTCTATTGTTCTGGAAGAAGAAATCCCACCTGTTCCATATGCAACCACGGTAACAGCATAGTTGTTATTCCCTAATACAGTAAAATTATGCTCAACCATACCGTTAGTTTGCAATTTAGTTACCCCTTGAACAACAAAATGAAATGCTGTTGCATCATTTGCTGTTGCAGAAAATCTTACTATTCCACTGCCTAATCCTGGAGCAGTAGTTTCTTCGTAAGTTCCATCTCCATCGGTATCATCAAGATAGGTAACAGATATGTCAATATTACTTGGTGTTATAAGATCTCCCACTGTGAGATCGTCTTCCTGACAGCCAGTCAATAGCGTCAAGGAAAGAAAAAAGACTACTATATATTTTATTTTTTTCATAATTTTTTTGTTTTATTTATGATAATTGAAATCATCAATATAAGCACTTACAGTATCGTTATTATTTTCTGAATTCAACTGTATAACTACTTTGTCTAAATCAGTTCTCTCAATAGGGTCAGGTGAACCACCATCCAAGTTTATAAAGTTATCATTTACAAAATCGAAAGTTACTTCTTGCCAGGCATCTAAAACTATTGGCTTGATAATTTCAGTCTGAGTCTGCCAAGAGTTTCCTCCTAAGTCACTATTTTGAAGCTTTAAAGATATTTGATTAGGCTGAGTTCCTGAAATACTGGACGAAGGAACGTAAAGTTTTAATGTAAATTTACTTTTGGCCGTTAAATCAAATTTAGGAGTTACTGTAAATTGAACATTTGCGTATTGACCACCTGTATCTTCATAGAATAGAACAGTACTGGAATAATTCATTCCTTCAATATTACCATCTATTGGATTTGCATACGCCGTATCAGCTCCCGCAGCGTCTCCTAACCAGGTAGTTATAGTGCCATTCCCTTCAAAATCGTCTGTTGCAAAAGGAGGTGTGTCCTCAGGAGGTGTTGTCCCATATGCGAAATCATCAATATAAGCAGTTACAGAATCAAAATTATTTTCAGAATTCACCTGTATTACAACTTTATCTAAATCTGTTCTGTCAACAGGATCTGGAGAACCTCCATCCAAGTTTATAAATGCATCAGTTGCAAAATCAAAAGTCACCAACTGCCATTCATCCAAAATTATTGGTTTTATGATTTCTGTTTGTGTCTGCCAAGAATTACCTCCCAAATCACTATTTTGTAATTTTAATGAAATTTGATTAGGCTGACTTCCTGTTATACTTGAGGATGGAACATAAATTTTTAAAGCAAAAACGCTTTGCCCTCCTGTTAAATCAAATTTGCCATCCGCTACAAATTGAACATTGGCATATTGCCCTCCAGTGTCTTCATATTTTAAGACCGTAAGCGAAGTGTTTATGCTCTCATTAACAACGTTTGGAGAATCTAAAGTCATTCCTGCAGCGTCTCCAAGCCAGGTTGTAATGTTTCCATTGCCTTCAAAATCGTCATAAAGGAGTGCTGTATAGGTTAGAGAAGCCTGTCTGATATTGTCTATAAAGAAGGTCCAATCACTAGTTCCATCTCCTACCAATCCGAAATCAAAGAACAATACTATTTTTTGATATGTGTTTGCTGTGTCAATATCGCTCAAATCGAAAGATACTTCTTCCCAGGCACTGTTTCCAAGTGTTGTAACTTCTTTTTCAAAGAATATTCCACCATCAGTAAGATTCTCTACTTTTAACAAAACTCTTCCGCCTGGCCTTGGGGACCAAACATCCATTTTTATGAGTTTATTTACAGAGAAATCAATAGGCGCCGACAATGTGATAACGTTACCAGCCCAGACCTCAGGCCCATTTTTAACAATTTGTCCTACAGTGGCCGACCCATTGCCATTTGTATCCGGGTTGTCTATAACAGCGTTAGATGCGCCACCAAACCCTTGAAAAACACTGGCATCAAAAATTTCAAAATCAATTGGTAATTCTACAGGTGAAGACACTGTGACAACCTGGGTTAATTCAGATGTCTCTGCACCTCCACTTAAGGCCACAACTTTAATGGTATAGTCTCCTACTGCCGGGTATTCATGGCTGACCGTACCTTCCAAAGTCAAAGGGGTTCCCTCTTCATCCGGATCAGATGTGTCGAAGAACACTAAAAATGAAGCCGCATAATCGGCCGTTGCTGATACATTGACACGAAATGGATTAGATGGGTCAATTTCTGCAGTTATTTGTATATTTTCCGGTGCTCTAAAGGATACAACTAAATTTTGTGAAGCTTCTGTTTTCAGACCAGTGATCCCTGTTGCCTCAACACCTATTGCATACGTGCCTTCGGCATAAATATGTTCAATATGTTCACCTTGATCTAAGCTAACTGGTTCTGTAGTGCCATCACCAAGCGTTATTTTATAAGACACACCTCCCTCAGAATTAGGAATGATGGTCACTAAACCTGTATTGTCTTGCGACAATAGAAACTGTGCTGACACATTGGAAGGTGCCGTCACACTATTGATAAAGCTAAGATCCTCGTCGTCTGAACAACCTATAAAGAAGACCAAAGCTAAACTTAATACATATTTTATTGTTTTCATATCTAATTTTTTTAATTTTTAATATCCCGGATTCTGCTCCCATCGATTACCGGAGAGCAATATCTCCTC
>CBDUIO010000012.1:0-20946 GCA_965367355.1 uncultured Flavobacteriaceae bacterium | reverse complement strand
GTGTCGAAATAATGAGAATTATCCTGTTTATATCCTAATTTTTGTAAAGCTGAATCTAATGTTGATGCCGAATTATGGATTCTATCGGCTATGAACTGAAGACCTTTAGGGCCGTGATACACAGCATACATGCCAGCCATAACTGCCAGTAAAACCTGAGCAGTACATATGTTGGAAGTAGCCTTGTCTCTTTTTATATGTTGCTCTCTGGTTTGAAGAGCCATACGCAAAGCCCTGTTGCCATCGGTGTCTTTAGTAACTCCAATAATACGTCCGGGCAGATCTCGTTTATAAGCTTCTTTTGTTGCGAAATAGGCTGCATGCGGGCCTCCATAGCCCATAGGTATTCCAAATCGCTGAGTCGTGCCAACTACAACATCAGCTCCAAATTTCCCCGGGGCTTTTAGTTTTATCAAACTCATAATGTCTGCGGCAACAGCTACTTTTATTCTTTTTTCATTGGCCAGCTTAATGAACGATTCAATATCAGAAATTTGACCATATTTACCCGGATATTGCAAAATGGCTCCAAAAAACTCACCGGAGAATTCAAATTCATTTTCTTTACCTACCACTAATTCTATACCAATTGGAATGGCTCTTGTTTTTAATACGGAAAGTGTTTGCGGCAAAATCTCATCGGATACAAAGAATTTATTGACGTTTTCTTTTTTCTGATCTCGTTCTCTCACTGCAAACAATAAACTCATTGCTTCGGCAGCTGCCGTACTTTCATCCAATAAAGAGGCATTGGCAATTTCCATTCCGGTCAAATCAATGATCATAGTTTGAAAATTAAGCAGGGCCTCTAATCTGCCTTGAGCTATTTCTGCCTGATAAGGCGTATAGGCAGTATACCAACCCGGGTTTTCCAGAATATTTCGTTGGATAACAGCGGGAAATATAGTAGGGTGATAGCCTAATCCAATATAAGTTTTATAAACTTTATTCTTTTTCCCTAGTTCATTTATGTGCACTAAATACTCTTGCTCACTCATTGGCCCGTCAAGTTGTAAATCTTTGCTAAGCCTGATATCGTCTGGTATTGTCTCATAAATTAGTTGGTCCATATTTTCAGCTCCAATAGCCTGAAGCATTTGGGTTTGATCTTCTACTCCGGGTCCAATATGACGCAATTTAAACGCGTTTGTATCCATTTAACTTAATGTTGAAATTAGCAAGACAAAATTAAGTAATACTTCAGTCATTTTTGTTAAGTAAAACCAAAGTTTTTAACCAATTCATGGGTTTATTAACACTTTCCTTATTTTTGTTTAATGCGCTTGATCAAACAAATTTTTAATTTTTATATAAATTCGAGTATTCACGTTGCTTTAGCCGTCTATTCCTTCACTTTTATAACCTTGATCCAATTAAACATTCCATATGATGAAGAACTATTATTATTTGTTTTTTTTGGTTCTATAACCGGATATAATTTTGTTAAATATTTTGGCTTAGCTAAGTTTCATCATAGAAGTTTAGCAAATTGGTTGAGAGTAATTCAACTATTTTCATTGATCTGTTTTGGTGTGATGTGTTTTTTTGCTTTGAAATTGCAATTCAATGCAATAATCACTCTTCTAATAATGGCTTTAATTACTTTTTTTTATGCAGCACCCCTGTTGCCAAAAGAACTTTTTTTAGATAATGCTTATAATCTTCGGACAATTTCAGGATTGAAAGTATACGTAATTTCCTTTGTTTGGACAGTGGTAACAGTGCTTTTACCTGTGATCAATAATAATTATTCTATAGACCATGATGTTTTAATAATTTCGTTACAAAGATATTTGTATGTTATAATATTGATCCTTCCATTTGATATCAGAGATCTTCACTATGACAGTTTAAGACTTGGTACTATCCCTCAAAGGATTGGAATTAGTAAGACTAAAAAACTTGGTGTATTCTTATTAATTTTGTTTTTCCTTTTAGAATTTTTAAAAGATGAAATAAATGCTGATGAACTAATTACGTCTGGTGTTTTAACAGTAATTACCGGAATATTTATAGTGCTCTCAAGTAAAGATCGAGGAAGGAATTATAGTGCTTTTTGGGTAGAAGGCTTGCCTGTTTTATGGCTGGTTTTAGTATTAATATTTGACTAATTCCTTTTGGAAATGCTCTTTGATTTCTTTTTTTACTGATTCATCCAAACAGGTAACTTTTGATTTTTCAATACAGCTTGTCAGTTTAGAATTGTTTCTGGAATAACCCCTACATACCTTGCAATACAAAAGGTGGAAAGTCAGTTTTATTCTTTCAATAAATGATGATTCTCGATATTGAGATTTATCACAAACATGACTAGCTTCCTCACATTTTAAGAAAAATTTACCCATAATTAAAACCAATTATCTTTTAAACATATTGCCATGGCTGTTCGAGCTCTGTGAATTATAACCCATAAATTAGACGCTGTTATATTCAATTCATTACAAATTATCTCTGTATCATACCCCTGAATTGTTTTCATCTTAAACACTTGAGCTTGTTTTTTTGGCAACTTGCTTAAACAATTTAATATTGCAGATCCCAATTCTTCATTTATTAAGGATTCCTCGGCATTATTTTCAGAATAGTCATGAACTTGTTCTTCTAACCAGTCACCCTCAGAATCCAAATCTGAATTATAATTCATTCTAACTTCGGCTTTTCCTTTTTTTGAGTTTATCTTTCTGTAATGATCAATTATCTTTCGTTTTAAAATAGAAATCAACCAGGTTCTTTCACTGGCTTCACCTTTAAAATTCTTCATTGATTTCAATCCGGCAAAGAAAGTATCCTGAATAATATCCAGGGCAATCTCTTTATCGTTTACTCTTGTTATGGTGTAGTTATATAAATAGTCAGAATATCTGTCTATCCATTTATTTGGTTCAATTATATGATTAGGATCTTTACCATGACTCATGGTATCAAAAATAGGCTATTTTTAGTTATAATGAGTTTATTTGATTAATCCGGCACGTCTAAGCAATGCATCCGGGTTTGGCTCTTGTCCTCTAAATCGTTTATAAAGAACCATTGGATCCTCTGTGCCTCCTTTACACAACACATTTTCTTTAAAACTTTTTGCGATTGCCGGATTAAAAACGCCCTTTTCCTTAAATAATTCAAAAGCATCAGCATCCAGAACCTCTGCCCATTTGTAACTATAATATCCCGAAGAATATCCGCCTTGAAAAATATGAGAAAATGAAGTACTCATACAATTTTCAGGGACATCAGGATATAAGAGGGTGTCTTCAAATGCTTTTAATTCGTGAGACTTTACATCTTTTATTTTCGTTGGATCTAGTCCATGCCAAATCATGTCCAATAGGGCAAAGCTTATTTGTCTTAAGGTTTGCATACCTTCCTGGAAAGTAGAAGAATCTTTGATCTTTTTTATCAGTTCCATAGGAATCAATTCTCCTGTTTGATAATGTCTGGCAAATAATTCTAGGGACTCCTTTTCATAACACCAATTCTCTAAAATCTGACTGGGTAATTCTACAAAATCCCAGTAAACACTGGTTCCGGAAATACTTGGATATGTGGTGTTGGCCAACATGCCATGAAGTGCATGTCCAAATTCATGAAATAATGTGGTCACTTCATTAAACGAAAGCAGTGATGGTTTACTTTTAGTAGGTTTTGTAAAATTGCAAACAATAGAAATATGAGGTCTTTCATTATTGCCATTTTTAATATATTGTGGTTTATAACTAGTCATCCACGCACCATTGCGTTTTCCTGGTCTTGGAAAGAAATCGGCATAAAAGACAGATACTAGATCACCATTATAATCTAATACTTTGTAAGTTAAAACATCTTCATGGTATGTATCGATATCGGTAATTTTTTGAAAGGTAAGACCATATAATTTGCTGGCAACCATAAACACACCATCTATAACATTTTCAAGTTTAAAATAAGGCTTTAGCTTTTCATCATCCAGTTCAAAAAGCTTTTGTTTTAATTTCTCTGAATAGTAAGCAGAATCCCATTTTTCAAGCCTACTGATGCCATCTAATTCGTTAGCAAATTTTTCTAAAGTTTTAAATTCTTTTTGTGCTGCCGGTTTAGCTTTATCCAGCAATTCATGAAGAAAGGCGCTAACTTTTTCAGGGGTTTTTGCCATCCGCTCTTCTAAAACGTAATGCGCATGCGTTTTATAACCCAAAAGCTTAGCTCTTTGAAAGCGTAATTTTGATATGTTAAGTACATTTTGTTGATTATCTAGAGCATCATTTTTAAACCCTTTACTTCCAAAGGCCAAACTCAAGGTTTTACGCAATTCTCGGTTATCGGCGTACTTCATAAAAGGTATGTAACTAGGATAATCTAAAGTGAATAACCACCCTTTCTTATTTTTAGATTCTGCCAAGTGTTTTGCCGCTTCTTTTTCACCATCAGGCAATCCTGACAGATCCTTTGGATTTGTAATTAAGAGTTCGTAATTATTGGTTTCTGCTAATACGTTTTCACCAAACTTTAAATTAAGCTTAGATAATTTTTTATCGATTTCTCGAAGTTTTTGTTTTTTATCATCAGGTAAATTGGCTCCGTTTCTGGAAAAACTTTTATATTTTTTCTCAAGAAGCATATTCTGCTCCGGAGTTAAGTTCAAGTCGTCTTTTATTTCATATAAAGCCTTTATCCTTTTAAACAATTTTTTATTTAACCGGATATCATTGCTGAATTCTGAAAGTAGAGGAGATACTTTTTGTGCTATTTTCTGAATTTCGTCATTTGTTTCAGCAGAATTTAAATTAAAAAATAAACTGGTTACCCGGTCCAATTGCTCACCCGAATAATCCAATGCTTCTATTGTGTTTTTATATGATGGTATTTCTTTGTTATTAGCAATACTATCTATTTCATGTTTTGTTTCTTCAATGAGATTTTTTATTGCAGGCAAAAAGTCTTGATTTTTAATTTTTGAGAACGGCGCTGTATTAAAAGGTGTATTGAATTTTTGAATTAAAATATTCATTTATAATTGTGTTAATTGAAATTTCAGGCAAAATTATAGTTTTGGAGAGAATAAGCCATTATAGTTTTTCTAAAATTAAAATAAAGTGTTTGTAAGAAATTGTTTTAGAGTACTGAATATTACTGTAAGAAATTTCAAATGTTTAAATAAAAATATTTCGGATTAAACAACTCAAAAGGGTAATATAACGATAAAAAAGTACAATATATCGATAAAATATCAATATTACTACTATAAAATTGTGGTTTACCCGTAAATTATTTACTTTTCCAATCCTAAATCGAAGCGTATTCAATGAAGAGATTATTTCAAATCTTTTTCTTTATAACTATTTTCTCTCATGCTCAACATTGTGACCTAGGTTATGAACTAAACGGAACAAATGATTATATAACAGTTCCAAATACCAATTATATAAATACAACTACGGTTTCGAACAGGACTATAGAGACCTGGTTCAAAGTAGTTGATGCAACTCCAAGACAGGTAATCTACGAAGAAGGAGCACAGGTCAATGCTTTTTTGCTTTATGTTGAAGGCGAGCGCTTTTATTGCGGGGCATTTAGGGGTAATGGAAACCCATCAGAATTCTTCAGATCTGCATCGGGAGATATTTTGGATGATACCTGGAATCATGTGGCACTTGTGCAAAGTACAACGGGTGGAACTACTACTCTTTTGTGGTATTTAAACGGGGTTTTACAAGATAGCCAAACAGCTTTCACAGTACCAAATCATAGCGGTAATATCAGTATAGGTAGAAATGGAGGTAATATTCGTTATCCTAATTGTGCAACATGGTCTGCGAGTTCGGTGACAGGTTCTACTAGTCAACATTGCACCAATAGTACGACCGCTTCTAACAGTGCGAATTACTATTTTAATGGTAATATTTGGGGATTTAGAGTATGGAATTCTGGAAGAACATCTGCCGAGATTAATTCTAATATGAACACAGAACTAAATTCCGGAACTAACTTAGTAGCTTATTTAGATGACGATAATGTTGAGTATTTAAATAACGGCGGAACTTGGACGACGGCATCTGCAAATGGAAACGGAACCACCTATACATGGTCTCCAACAGCAGTTTCAAATGTTTGGAACTTTTCGGGAAACTGGCAAGGAAGTACTGTGCCATCTACCACAAAATTGCAGCAGGTAATTATTCCTTCATCAACAAATTATCCCGTTATATCTACAGAGGTAAGGGTTGGCAGGCTTGATCTTTCATCTGCGAATTCAGAAATTACTATTCAAGACGGAGGAACACTCAATGTTTATTATGATGCGACTAATTCAGGAACCATAACTGTTGAAAACAATGGCTCTTTTATTCTACAGGATAATGAATCAGTAACTGGAACCGGTAATTTTGTGATTGAAAGAGACTCACCGAATTATCCCGCAGACTATTATTCCATTTGGTCCACTCCGGTGACTGAGGCCGATTCAAATCTAGGGTCTATATTTACTAATCCTGTGATCATATATGAGTTTGATTCCTCACAAAACCCTTCTGCTTATGTGCGAGTTGGGACATCTCAAAATATGGAGGTTGGAAAAGGCTATTTTGTAAGATCTGATAGTCAGGCAGGTGTGTTTACGAGAACGTTCAACGGATCGGTTAATAATGGTTGTATAGATTACACAGTTTATTATAATAGTAGCACAGACAATTTTAATTTAATAGGTAATCCGTACTCTTCTGCTTTAGACTGGGAATCCTTTTTTACAGATAATTCTGATGTTATTGAAGGCACGATGTATTACTGGAATCAAAGTCAAGTAGGACCAAATAATTCTGCATCAGATTACATAAGCTATAATTCAACCGGATCAAGTGAACCGGGTACTACAGGGAATATAGCGACAGGACTGGGAGTTTTTATTAAAACAGTACAAGCCGGTACAATTACATTTAGAAACACGCATCGAGTTGTTGGAAATAATGATCAGTTTTTCAGAACTTCGGATAATGCCGATGACGGTAAGTCCTGGTTCAGGTTAGCAGGAGAATCGGGCTATAGTCCTATTTTAATAGGATTTGTACCTGGAGCTACAGATGGTTATGAAAACACTTATGACGGCGTTTTTGTCAATGAAGGAGTTGCCATAGAGTTCTATAGTTTTATTGAATCAGATAAATACGAGATACAGGGAAGGTCGGTACTGGAACCCAATCAATTTGTTTCAATTCCATTAGGATATCAGGTGACGTCTGGGGGAGATTATACTATTTTGAAAGTGCTGGATTATATTGATCCAAGTTTTGATATTATTTTAGAAGACACAACTTTGGGCTCCTTGACAGATTTACGCTTAGGCGATTATAACTTCAATGTTGCCGGACCAATTGAAGACAACAACCGGTTTATTCTTCATTATAATTATAATGGAACATTAGGAGTCGACGAAAATCCAGAAGAATTGGATCAAATAACTTCGTATGTTATAAATAATGATTTGATTACAAAGATTCAAAATGGAGTAAGGCCTATAGAAATAGAACTTTATGATTTAACCGGGAAATTGATATTAGATACTGATTTTAATGAAGTTATCAATATTAATGATATATCATCAGGCATTTATCTGGTCAAGTATATTTTTGAAAATTCTAAATCTATTTCTAAAAAGGTTTTAAGACGATAAATTAAGAGAAAATCAATCTATTTTTTTTGGAAAATGTAACTTTTGTTACTTATAAAAGGTTAAAAATCAGTGCATTTCATCGAAAAAATTATTTTTTCTCAAATATGATAGTATATTTGCGACCAATTAATTGGAAATTGGTTAACCAGTATTTGTTTTTTGAGATGCTTTTAATCGATTAGGATGCATTACAACGATGAAATATGCATTATATCGAATTTTGTATCTAAGTTCAAAAGAAATTTAAGGATTTAACCAATTGAAGTACAATTTTTGTATTGAAACCCTCAAATGATATAATATGAACAAATTTTTACTTATTCTTTTATTGGTGTCTACAATTTCATTTGCACAACCTTCTTCAGAAGGAATGTATTTTGATGGTGTGAATGATAATTTAACGGTTCCTAATACCTCTTATATTAATAGTACGACAACTAACAACAGAACTTACGAAACATACTTCAAAGTAACCTCTACTGCTTCACGACAAGTCATAATGAAAGAAGGTGGTGGAACAAGAGCGGTAATACTATATGTGGAGAATGGCTATATTATACTTGGAGCATACAACAGGGCAGATTACAACCCACAATGGCAGGGAACATTTTATAGAAAAGCAATTTCTGCTAATACCTGGTACCATATAGCGCTGTTATTTGACAACGCTCAACCTGGAAATAACCCATCCAATCCTATGAATGCAACTGCAAATACAGCATTAAAATTTTATATGGATGGTGTTCTAGAAGCAGATAATTCCGGATATCAATTAGGTGGTCATAATTCAATTCGCTTAGGATATAAAAATGAAACCTTACGATTTCCAAATTGTGGAACCTGGAATGCTACTTCCGGATCTGCTGAATATTGTTTTGGCTCGTTAACAAATGATCCGGGTTCAAATGAATATTACTTTCAGGGAAATCTCTGGGGATTCAGAGTTTGGAACGATGTTAGGACCAGTACTGAAATAAACGACAATATGGATAATATTATCACCACTGTTGGAACAGATGACCTTGTTGCGGCTCTTGATGGTGATACTTTAACTTATCTCAATAGCAGTAACAATCCTGTAGATGTTTCTAATTCTAATCCACCTGCACCAATAACCTGGAGTGCTACTGCAGCTTCATCGAATTGGAATGATGGTGCCAATTGGGTTGGAGGTGTAGTTCCAAATGCGGCAAGACTGGAAGATGCCATTATTACTGTTTCTACAAATTATCCAATTATTACATCACATGTAATTGCTGGAGACATTCAAGTGCAGACTGGAGCTGAAATTATTGTAAATGATGGTGGAACGCTTGATGTTAGTTATGACCTGGTCAACAATGGAACAATTACAGTAAATTTATACAATTCAGATAGTAGTGGTGGTGGAGCATTGATTACAAGAGAAGCAAAGGCTGTTTCGGGCTCGGGTAGTTTCATTATAAATAGAGAAACACCTAATTATCCTCAAGATTATTATTCAATATGGTCTTCACCAATTATTGAATCCGATTCACGAATAAATTCGATATTTACTAATGATATCATTACTTATAGGTATGATGCATCTCAAAACCCATCTGCTTATGTTCAGGTAAACAATGCTACTAATATGGCTACAGGTCAAGGATATTTTATAAGATCTGATAGTTATTCAGGATCGTTGACAAGGACATTCGATGGAACTGTTAATAATGGAGACATCACACATCCTATTTACTATAACGGACCATCAGATAATTTTAATTTATTGGGGAATCCTTACTCATCTGCACTAAGTTGGGCTGAATTTTATGAAGATAATAGCGATGTGATAGAAGGAACAATGTATTACTGGAACCAAAGCCAGGTTGGACCAAATAATTCGGCTTCAGATTATATAAGTTATAACACAACAGGTTCAAGCGAACCTGGTACAACGGGAAACATTGCAACCGGATTAGGTGTATTCGTTAAATCCATTCAACCAGGATCTGTGACCTTTAAAAACACGCAGAGAGTTGTTGGCAGTAATGACCAGTTTTTCAGATCGTCAAGTAATCCGGATGAAGGTAAATCTTGGTTCAGATTGTCTGGAGATAATGGATACAGTCCCATTTTAATAGGATTTGTTCCAGGTGCTACTGATGGATTTGAAAACACGCATGACGGCACTTTTGTTAATGAAGGTGCAGCCATTGAATTTTACAGCTTTATCGAGTCGAATAAATTCGAAATTCAGGGAAGAGAAGAATTACAACCTAATCAATCCATTCAAGTGCCTCTCGGATTTGAAGTGACATCAGCTGGAGATTATACTATTTCCAGAGTTTTGGATTATATTTCTACAGATTTTGAGATCCTACTCGAAGATACTTTGTTGAATATCATGACAGATCTTAGAATTTCCGATTATACCTTTAATATTTCAAATCCAACTGAAGACAATAGCAGATTCATTATGCATTACAACTATAGTAGTACATTAGGGCTAAATGATTTTGTTGAAGATTCAAAACAGATTCGTGCTTTCTTTCAGGATAATGCTTTATTGACAAACTCCACTATGAGTGGAAACATTGAATACATGCAATTATTTGATATAACAGGAAAGCAACTTATAGTTTCTCCATATAAAGAGACTTTAAACACAAAAGGTCTTACCTCCGGTGTTTATATCGTAAGATATTTGCTATCAGATTCTGTGGCAATATCCAAAAAAGTCGTTAAAAAATAAGTCGTTTTTTTCCTTTCATAATTTAAAAGTCAATAGTAAAATGGCTTTTAATGTAGTATAGCTTCTACACAAAAATGTATTTCGTCGAAAAAATTTGCATAATAACGCATTTGTTATTTGGACCTTGGTAACTTTAATCAACAAATTCCTCAAAAAATACTTTATTGATTGTCGCAATTCAGTGTTTTTTAAGGGAAATGTAAAAGATTTATTGCAACCCAAATCCCAAGTCTATGAGAACTTTTACTTTATTAATGGGTCTCATTTTATTCACGATCGTTAGTGCTAAGGCCCAGGCACCAAACAACGGTTTTTATGTTAACAGTATAGAAAAGGACGTCTTTAAAGTCCCTGATTCTGATGTTATAAACAAAACACAAATTAACAACCGTACTTACGAAACCTATTTTTATGCCAACTCTACCCTTGCCAGACAGTTTATTTTTATGGAAGGCAATGATAAAAGAGGAATTTTGGCATATATTGAAGCTGGGTATTTAGTAGTAGGTGCTTATAATATAGATAACGACTATACCAATTTATGGACAGGTACCTATTTTAGAAAGCCTATTACAGCTTCTACTTGGTATCATGTAGCTTTAGTGTTCGATAATCTTGCAGTCCCTCCTGCGGCTCCGCCAGTTACAGCTTTAGACAATACAAATCTTAAATGGTATTTAGATGGTGTGTTGCAAGATGAGAAAGCAGGATTCCAGATAGGAGGAAATGGTGATCATAATAATTTGAATATTGGATTTAAGGATGACAAATTGTTTTTTCCTACAGCAGGTGCAACTTGGACAGCTTCTGGACTTTCTGAATATTCGTTTGGAGAGCAAATAAATGAAGATGGTGGTGGCGAAAACTATTTTGATGGTTACCTATGGGGATTTAGAGTTTGGAATTCTGTAAGAACTCAGTCTGAGATAGATAATTTTAAGAGCATTTTAATTTTACAGCAAGATGATGCAGACTTGTTGGCCGTTCTTGACGGAGATACAGTAACGTATCTGGACAACAACAGTTTACCTGATGTTAGAGATAGTGAAGGAGGAATTACAGTTAAGGAATGGGAAGGCAATACTGATACAGACTGGTCAACTCCAACGAACTGGAAAAATGATCTGGTACCGGATAATGCCAAACAGGAACCGGTGAAGATCAAAAAAGGAGGGAGTTTCTACCCTACAATAAATACAACAATTACAGTTGGTGATATAGAACTGGAAGCAGATGGTACAACACCAGGTGCCATTACGATTGCTGATGGAGGTACGCTTGATGTAGCCTATGATATGATAAATAACGGTGATTTAGTGATTGAAGACAATGGCTCTTTGCAAGTTAGGGAAAGTAATCCAATAGCTGGAACCGGTGAAGTTAGTATTTCAAGAAATACACCAGATTATCCATCGGATTTCTATTCCATATGGTCTACACCTGTTGCTGAAACAGATTCACAAATGAATACCATTTTCACTAATGCGATCATAGCTTATGAGTATGATGCAGCACAAAATCCTTCGGCCTATGTACAGGTTTCTCCTTCCTCCAATATGGAAGTTGGAAAAGGATATTTTATACGATCTGATAGTGATTCCGGTATCATAACAAGAACTTTTTCCGGAACTTTAAATAACGGAAATATAGATATACCTATTTATTACAATAGCCCAACCGACAAGGCCAACTTAATAGGAAATCCGTATGCATCTGCAATTGATTGGAAAAAAGTTTATGAAGACAACAGCGATGTTTTAGAAGGTACAATTTATTATTGGAGCCAGACTATGACAGGGGCAAACAACAATGCCGGCGATTATAAAAGCTATAATTACGGGACTGGTCCATCAGAATTCGGATATACAGAATTTATTGCAGCAGGAATGGGCGTATTTGTAAAATCATTGCAAGCCGGAACAGCCACTTTTAAAAACAGTCATAAAGTTGTTGGAAACAATGACCAGTTTTTTAGAGCAGAAGAAAATTCCGATGATGGTAAATCATGGTTCAGATTTTCTGGATCTATGGGTTATAGCCCAATATTGATTGGTTTTATTCCGGGAGCAACAGATGAATACGAAAGTATGTATGATGCTACCTTTATAAGTGAAGGTGCCGCAATTGAGTTTTATAGTTTATTAGATCCTAATAAGCTCGAAATACAAGGTCGGTCTGTTTTACAGCAAAATCAAAAAATTGAAATTCCATTAGGTTTTGAAGTGACAAGTGCCGGTGATTACACCATACATATTGTATTGGAATATATAGATCCAATGTTTGAAATTCTTTTAGAAGATAAATTATTAGACATTACTACAAATTTGAGACAATCGGATTATACATTTAATATTCCTAACCCAATTGAAGATCATAATAGATTTATATTGCATTATGACTACAGTGCTCAATTAGATATTAATAATTCTGAAATTGATGAAAATAATGTACATACCTATTTTTTAAATGATCAACTCATGACCAATGTAAGTAATGAATTAAAACCTAGTAAAATTCAATTGTTCGATGTTTTAGGTAAAGAAGTATTGAATGTTAATTTCAAGAAAAAAGTATCAACAATTAATATTGAGCCTGGAATTTATATCATAAAATATAATTTTGACGACGCTAAAACCGTGTCGAAAAAGGTCATTAAACGGTAAAATAAACCCTTACAACGAATAATTATCAACACTTTGTCGATAAAAGCTGTTAATAATCGGTTAAAAAAATAAAAATATGTTAATAACTTGTATAATTCCCTAAAATTTAACACCTTAGTGACTTCAATTTTTTCATGTTAGATAAAATCTTCTAATTATAAGAATTAATTGATTAATAGCAGTAAAAGCCTCGACTCCATCGGGGCTTTTTACTTTAATTTTTTCGAAGCTTCTTCTACTTTTCGTTTTAATTCATTTTTATAATCAATGATTTTATTCTGTACAGTTTTGTCTGATGAACCTATAATCTGTGCTGCTAAAATCCCCGCATTTTTTGATCCATTCAAGGCGACCGTTGCTACAGGAACACCTCCGGGCATCTGTAGGATTGACAAGACAGAATCCCAGCCATCTATTGAATTGCTGCTTTTAACAGGAACGCCAATAACGGGAAGCGGAGATAACGATGCGATCATTCCCGGCAAGTGAGCAGCTCCTCCTGCTCCTGCTATAATAACCTTGATATCTCTTGTATGCGCATTTTTGCCATAATTGAACATTTTTTCAGGAGTTCGATGAGCCGAAACAATATCAACTTCAACTTCAATCCCAAATTCTTTTAATATGTCAATAGCATCCTGCATAACCGGAAGATCGCTATTGCTCCCCATAATTACTGCAACTTTACTCATCTTGTTCACTTATTACTTTTATTGTTTTCTTAACTTTTTCTGCTATTACTCGAGCCTCATTAACATCTTCACGGACTATAGTTACGTGTCCCATTTTCCTGAAGGGTCTTGTTTGCTTTTTTCCATAAATATGTGGTGTAACACCTTTTAATTCCAATATACGTTCCAGGTTTTCATACACAACATCCCCCTTAAAATCTTCATGTCCTACTAAATTTACCATAACACCTCCAGCTTTTTTTTCTGTATGTCCCAGAGGTAAATTCAAAATAGCACGAATATGTTGTTCAAATTGCGAAGTATAATTAGATTCTATGGTGTGATGACCGGAGTTATGAGGTCTGGGTGCAACTTCATTAATTAATATCTCGTTGTCATTGGTAAGGAACATTTCAACCGCCAAAAGCCCCACATGCTTAAAGGCTTCAGAAGTTTTTAAAGCGATTAATTCTGCCTTTGTCGCAATTTCTTTCGAAATTCTGGCCGGACAAATTACATATTCCACTTGGTTAGCTTCCGGATGAAATTCCATTTCCACCACAGGATATGTTACTTTATTACCATTTAAACTTCTTGCTACTATAACAGATAATTCATTTTTAAAAGTTATCAGATCTTCAACGACACATTCAACATTTGGTAAAGAGTCCAGATCAGAATAGGTTTTAACAATTTTCACACCCATTCCATCGTAACCAAACAGTGCACTTTTCCAAACAAATGGGAAATTAAGAGTTTCGTGTTTTACTGCCGTCAAAATTTCATCCTTGTATGCAAATCTTGAAAAATCTGCGGTTGGCAGGTTATGATCTACATAAAATAATTTCTGTTTGACCTTATTTTGGATAGTCCTTATGGTTTTTGACTGAGGATAAACTTTTACTCCTGTTTTTTCAAGTGCTTCTAAAGCATCAACATTTACATTTTCTATTTCAATAGTTAGCACATCAACCTTTTTACCGAAATTAAAAACAGTATCATAATCCATTAAATCACCTTTATAAAACTCATTGCATGCAATTTTGCATGGCGCATCATCACTGGGATCTAAAACACAGGTATAAATATCAAATTTTCTGGTTTCGGTGAGAAGCATTTTCCCTAATTGTCCACCACCAAGAATACCGAGTTTGAAATTGGATGAGAAGTAGTTCATTAAGTTAATTCTGGCTTATTCTATATCGTATCCCACAAAAATACATTTAAAAATTAAACTAAGTTGTAAAAAGGTAAATCAAAAATCGTAATTCGATATTCAATTGATTATCTTTGCACCTCTTAAAAAGAATTAAAATTGATTAAGCTTCACGATCTATATTTTAAACCATTTATTTCTGCTGAAAAAATAGATGAGGCAGTTCAGGAAATGGCCGATCAAATTTCTCTGGACCTGGGAGATGTGATCCCTGTATTTGTAGGTATTTTAAATGGGTCGTTCATGTTTGTGAGCGATTTTGTGAAAAAATATCCTAAACCTTGCGAAGTAACATTTATTAAATTAGCATCTTATGAAGGTGTTAAATCGACTGAAGATATCCAGAGACTTATTGGTCTTACACAAGACCTTACAGGTAGAGAGGTCGTTATTTTGGAAGATATTATAGATTCGGGAAATACTCTGGAAGAAGTGCACAGGATATTTGAGAATGAAAATGTAAAATCACTCAAGATCGCAACGCTTTTTTACAAGCCTGAAGCGTATAACAAAGATTATAAATTACATTATATAGGTATTAAAATCCCAAATAAATTTATTGTAGGATATGGTTTGGACTATAATGGATTGGGAAGAGATCTACCGGAAGTATATCAATTAAAATCAGAACAACCCATGACAAACTTAGTACTCTTTGGACCTCCCGGGGCTGGTAAAGGCACTCAAGCAGATTTTTTGAAACAAAAATATAACTTAGTACACATTTCCACAGGAGATGTTTTCCGTTATAATATTAAAAATAAAACTGCTCTTGGTATGCTAGCCAAATCCTATATGGATAAAGGAGAATTAGTTCCGGATAAGGTGACCATAGATATGTTGAATGCTGAGGTTGAGAAAAATCAGGATGCCAACGGATTTATATTCGATGGGTTTCCAAGGACAAATGCTCAGGCCGAAGCATTAGATAAATTAATGGAAAGTAAGGACTCACAAATAAATGCCATGATAGCCCTGGAAGTAGATGATGAAGTTCTTGTGCAACGTCTTTTAAAAAGAGGGGAAACCAGCGGCCGACCTGATGATGCCAATGAAAAGATAATAAGAAACAGAATTAAAGAATACTATTCAAAAACGGCCATTCTCAAGGATTTTTATTCTTCTCAAAATAAATATTTTGGAGTAGATGGTGTTGGCAGTATTGAAGATATCACAGTTCGTTTAAGTTCTGTGATTGATAAATTGTAGATTCTTCAAGAGAGTTTAAACTTTAAACTTTAAACTTATAAACTTTAAACTCAAAAAATGACTGAAGGCAACTTCGTTGACTATATTAAAGTGCATGTCGCTTCCGGAAATGGAGGTAAAGGCTCTACGCATTTACACAGGGAAAAATATGTGGAAAAAGGTGGTCCTGATGGCGGTGATGGAGGTCGAGGAGGACATGTAATATTAAGAGGTAATTCTAATCTTTGGACACTTTATCATCTAAAATTTAAAAGGCACTTTAAAGCGGGTCACGGGGAACATGGAAGTAAAGGCAGAAGTACAGGTGCAGATGGAACCGATGTTTATATCGATGTTCCACTTGGAACGGTTGTAAGAGATCCTGAAACCAATGACATCATTTGTGAAATAACTGACAATGGTGAGGAAAAGATCATCTGTGAAGGCGGAATGGGTGGTAGAGGTAACTGGCATTTCAAGAGTTCTACAAACCAAACACCGCGTTATGCTCAGCCGGGAATCCCACTTCAGGAAAAAGATATCATTCTGGAATTAAAAGTATTGGCAGATGTAGGTCTGGTAGGTTTCCCCAATGCCGGGAAATCTACTTTATTGTCGGTAATGACATCAGCAAAACCTAAAATAGCCGACTATGAATTTACTACTTTAAAACCAAATTTGGGAATTGTTGAATATCGTGATTTTAAATCCTTTGTTATGGCAGATATTCCCGGAATCATTGAAGGTGCTGCAGAAGGGAAGGGACTGGGATATTATTTTTTACGTCATATTGAACGAAATTCTGTTCTATTGTTTTTAATTCCGGCTGATGCCGATAATATTAAAAAACAGTATGATATTCTTCTTGATGAATTACGACGTTATAACCCCGAGATGTTGGACAAAGAAAGAATGATAGCCATTTCCAAAAGTGATCTTTTAGATGACGAATTAAAAGCAGAGCTTAAGGCAGAATTGGACAAATCATTACCAATTGATTATCTGTTTATTTCTTCTGTAGCTCATCAAGGAATTAGCGAGCTAAAAGATAAATTATGGCAAATGCTTAATAATTGACATTTGGAATAATTTTTGATACTTGATGAATACAAGAATGAGAAAATGAGATCAATACTAGCCTTATTTCTAATAATGTTCATTACTTCATGCGCGCCTATCTATGTCAATTATGACTACGAGAAAACTGTGGATTTTGGCCATTATAAGACCTATAATTATTATTCCAATGTCGAGACCGGATTAAGCGAACTAGATTCTAAACGTTTTATGAAAGTTTTAGATAATGAAATGAAGATCAAAGGATTTAGTTTGTCTGAGACCCCCGATTTTTATATCAATATTAAAAGTCAGGAGTTTCAGGGAGTTCAGCAAAACACTGTAGGTGTGGGTATTGGAAGTACCGGAAGGAATTTTGGCGGCGGACTCTCTATGGGTATCCCAATAGGTCAACCCAAAATAAACAGAGAAATAATCATTGACTTTGTTGATGAAATTAAAGTAGGTTTGTTTTGGCAGGCTGTTACTGAAACAAATTACAACCCGAATGATTCACCGGAACGAAAAGAAGAACGCTTTAAAGCCCTTGTGCAAAAAGTTTTGAGTGGATATCCTCCAAAGTAACAATACAAATTCCATTATTTTAAATTCGATTTGAACTGCTATGTTCCAATTTTGGTTTTGTAACTTTATACAAAATCAAAAAATTAATCATGACATCACTAAAAAATAAAGTGGCACTCATTACAGGTGGGACTAAAGGAATTGGATTTGGTATTGCACAATCATTAATGGAACAAGGTATTAACGTGGCAATAACCGGCAGAAATGCTTCTTCTGCTCTTGCATCTGCTAAAAAGTTAAATGACCAATCTGAAACCAATGCCAAAGCTATAGGCATAAAAGCAGATGTCCGATCCATGGAAAGTCAAAAACAAGCCGTTAAGGAGGTTTTAAAGAGTTTTAATCAATTGGACTTTGTAATTGCTAATGCAGGTTTAGGTCATTTTGGGAGTATTGAGGATCTAACATCAGAACAATGGAACGAAGTAATAGAAACCAATCTCACTGGAGTTTTCAATTCTATTAAATCCAGTGTCGATGAGCTCAAAAAAACCAAAGGGTATTTTATTACAATTTCAAGTTTAGCCGGTACTAATTTCTTTGCCGGAGGATCTGCTTATAACGCAAGTAAGTTTGGTCTAACTGGATTCACGCAAGCCGTCATGTTAGATCTGAGGAAATATGGGATCAGGGTGAGTACAATAATGCCTGGATCTGTATCGACATATTTTAATAATAACGAACCCGGTGACAAAGATGCCTGGAAAATCCAGATTGAGGATATTGGTGAATTGGTAGTGGATCTGTTAAAAATGAATCCCAGAACCTTACCTAGTAAAATTGAAGTACGACCAACAATACCTCCTGGCAAATAATTTTTTTTTGGATATCAGAGATAAAATGAGCACTTTTAGGGGCTTAAATTCAATTTATCTAAAATTTTAGATTAACAATTACTTAAAAAAATGAAGAAATTAGTTTTATCCATAATCTTATGTTCTATTTGTATTTATTCACAAGCACAATCAAGTACGATAGTGTCAAGAGATTGGACATCCTTTAGCCAGTTTTTAGAGATAGAATCTAATTCTAAAAAGAAATTTATTGTTAAAGCCTCTGTTAAAGTAGAAACAGATGATGATCAGGCTTGGGCTGGAATTTGGGCACGTGTTGATAATGGTGGAGATGAAATGGGGTTTTTTGATAATATGGGAGATAGACCAATAAAATCAAATGTTTGGCAGACATATTCTGTAGAAGGCGAAATAAATAATGACTCAAAACGATTAAACTTTGGTGGGCTTTGTTTGATGAATGGTAAGTTTTATTTTGATAGGTTTGAATTGTTTATTGAAAACGACAAAGGGATTTTTGAAAAAGTGAAAATTGATAACCCTAGTTTTGAGAATAAAGTTTTTAATGATGTTATACCAAAATGGAGTCAAGGTATTTCAAAAGGTAAGATTGTAAAAGTTAAAGAGTACAAAGTTACATCTACTGCAGACGCAATTGAAGGCAAATCTGGACTATTAATAGAGGGTAGTGGTATTGAACCTGAAATTAACTCATTTGGGAAAGTAGACGGTGCCTCTCCGCAAATTGGAGTCATGATCTCTATGTTAGAGGATTTAAAAAGTAGAGTTGAAAACACTGTAAAAAACATGTCTCAATATGAATTAGATCATTTGCACGATGAAAACGCAAACAGAATAGGGGCATTAATTATGCACTTAGCTGCTGCTGAAAAATATTATCAAGTATTTACATTTGAAGGTCGAGGTTTTAACGATGAAGAAAAAGAATTATGGGAAGAGGCTTTAAATTTAGATCAAGCTGGACGAGATAAATTTAAAGGGCATGACGTTAAGTACTATTTAGATATTTATAATGAAGTAAGAAAAAAGACCATTGAAGAATTAAAGAAAAGAGATGATAAATGGTTTGAAGAGATACAACCTAGTTTTGATTTAAGTAACCATTACTGTTGGTTTCATGTTATGGAACATCAGTCAAGTCATTTAGGGCAAATATTATTTTTAAAGAAACGTATTCCTCCAGAAAAGGAAATAAAAATAGGAAACAAAATAAAAAACTAACTAATAAATAAGTTTGGTAAAACCCTCTCTAAATCTAAATTTTGAGAGGGTTTTTTATTATTAATTTACGAATACTCTCACACCTTCACTATGACTGCTAAATTCCGGAGCATACATGCTTTGTATTGTTGTAATTCCATTGCTCATGTTTCCGGCATTGTTAACTCTTAGATCATATTCAAAAACAAATACACCTTTTGGCAAATAGTCAAAGAAGAAATTGGTCGAAGCATCTTTAGTGCTTTCATAATAACCCAAACCATCCTGCCATTTGTATTGTGATAATACGTTTACAGGCTCTAATCCGGAGGCTCTCATATCTTTCATATGAACGAATTCCATGGGTCTGTCGCTTCTTAATTCAATTCGTACTCTGATCAGATCACCTACTTTTAACTTGGTAGAATTAGTTACTTCAGTTAATTGTTCGCCCAGATCTGTGTTATTTTTAAGGAAGAGTTTTTTCTTCAATTTAAGTGGTGTTTCAGCAGATGAAATTTTATCCAAATCCTCAAAATATTGCCAATACAAACTTCCCCAGGCAATCCCTTTTCCTTTTTTGGTGATCTTCACATCTGCCATTTCAGGTTTGATCTCATCCGTTTTCCAGGAGGTTTTATAATATCCGGTACCGGCTTCTACTTTAACGTTATCCAGTTTTGAAGGAGATATAGGTTCGCTTCCTAAGACAACATCAACCATATCGGTCACGCTTAACCAATCACTTCCCTGAAGTAATAATGCATATACTGCTTCTGTGGTTGCCTTGGTGGTTTTCCATTGATTGGTTTGCTTGTTCTTTAACAACCAAATCTTCAAGTTATCGATGGTTTCAGTATCATTTTCAATTTCTGAAAAGGCTTCAATCAATAAGGCTTGCGTTTCAATTGGAGCCTGATACCAATACCATGAGTTGGTGTTGGCTTTCCAATACATACCTAGTTCTTCAGAAGTGATACTATTCTCTTTTAATGACTTTAATATTTTAGTCGATGTTGAATTGTCATCCATTCTGTGAACCACTAAAGCCATTAATCCTTTGGCATAAAGTGAACGACTCAACCAGTATTTTTTGATTTGAGTATGATAGTAAGTTGTAATATCTTCAACTTCTTTCGATTTTTTAATATCGGGATAAAAGCTTCGCATGTACAAATAATGCAATTGCGTGTAGCT